>DATFKM010000286.1:0-8379 GCA_035268645.1 Paracoccaceae bacterium
CCTCGGCTGTTCGGTCGGCACGGCGGAGCCGGGCGCCCGTCGGCGCCGCGGCGCCGACCCGCGCGGCGAGCGGGAGGGGCCCTCGCCCCTCCCCGAGCCGCGCGCGCCCCCGGCGGAGGCGGAGCGGGTCATTCGGCGGCCGCGCTGAGGCCGTGGGAGACGATCAGCCCGTCGGCGACCTGCACCGTACGGTCGCAGCGGGCGGCGAGTTCGGGGGCGTGGGTCACCAGCACCAGCGTCGCGCCGTGCCGGTCGCGCAGGCCGAACAGCATGTCGACGATCGCCTCGCCCGTCGGACCGTCGAGGTTGCCCGTGGGCTCGTCGGCGAGCAGGATAGACGGGCGCGGGGCGGCGGCGCGGGCCAGCGCCACGCGCTGCTGCTCGCCGCCGGAGAGCTGGGCGGGATAATGGTCGACGCGCCGCGCGAGCCCGACGGCGGCCAGTTCCGCCTCGGCGCGCTCGAAGGCGTCGGCGTGGCCGGCGAGTTCGAGCGGCACGGCGACGTTCTCGAGCGCGGTCATGGTCGGGATCAGGTGGAAGGACTGGAACACGACGCCCATATGATCCCGGCGGAACCGGGCGAGCGCGTCCTCGTCCATCGCGGTCAGATCGTGGCCGAGCGCGGTCACCGTGCCGCCGGTGGCGCGCTCCAGCCCGCCCATGAGCATGAGGAGAGAGGATTTGCCCGAGCCCGACGGCCCCACCACGCCGACCGTCTCGCCGCGCCCGACCGAAAGGTCGACGCCCTTCAGGATCTCCACCCGCCCCGCCTTGGAGGCGAGGACGAGTTCGGCCTTGTCGAGGGCGAGCACCGTGTCGGGGGCTTCGGGCATCGGTCGTCTCCTGCTGCGGCGCGGCATGGCTCGGGTCCGCTCGGCATATGGGGCGGGGGCGGCCGCGCTCAAGGCGACGGCGGCGGGGGCGACGCTGCTCGCGGCCGCGCTCGCGGGATCGGCCGCCACGGCGGCGGAGACGTTGACGATCGCCGCGCTGGGCGATTCGCTGACGCACGGCTACGGGCTCGCGCCCGATGACGCGTTTCCCGTGCGGCTCGAGGCCTGGCTGCGCGCGCGCGGCCACGACGTCGAGGTGATGAACGCCGGCGTCTCGGGCGACACCACGCGGGGCGGACTGAGCCGGCTCGACTGGACGCTGACGCCCGAGGTCGACGCGGTGATCGTGGAGCTCGGCGGCAACGACCTGCTGCGCGGCATCGACCCGGCGTCGAGCCGCGAGAACCTCGACGCGATCCTCGCCGAGCTGGACCGGCGCGGCCTGCCGGCGCTGATCGCCGGGCTGCCGGCGCCCGGCAACTACGGGCCGGAGTTCAAGCGCGACTTCGACGCGATGTTCCCCGAACTCGCGGAGACATGGGGCGCGATCCACGTCGAGAACTTCATGGCCGGTCTCGGCGCGGCCGAGGACCGGGACGCCGCGATGGCGCTGATGCAGGACGACGGCATCCATCCGAACGCGCAGGGCGTCGCGGCCATCGTCGAGGCGATCGGCCCGGCGGTCGAGCGGCTGATCGCGCGGGCGCGCGGCGAGGGCTGAGCCGGTGATCCGAAGCTTCGTCGGCATCGCCCCGCCCGACGCCGTGCGCGACCGGCTCGAGGATCTCGGCCTCCGGCTGGAGGAGGGGCGTCCGGTCCCGTGGGACAACCTGCACCTCACGCTCGCCTTCCTCGGCGACCTGACCGGGCCGGCGCTGGAGGACGTGGCGCTCGAGATCGACGCGATCGACGGCCCGGCGCCGGAGGTGGCGATCGAGGGCGTCGGCGTCTTCGGTCCGGCCGGCAGGCCACGCAGCGCGCATGCCCGGGTGCGCCCGACGGCCGAACTCTCGGCGCTGCGCGAGGCGGTGCGGCGCGCGGCCCGGCGCGGCGGCCGCGAGCTGCCGCGCGAGCGATTCGTGCCGCATGTCACGGTCGCGCGGTTTTCGGGCAAGTCGCCGGCGGGCGAGGGGCTGGCGCGCTGGCTGGCGCGCGAGGCGGCCTTCGCCTGCGCCCCGTTCCGGGCCGAAAGCCTGCGGATCTGGCGTTCGGACCGCACCGAGGAAGGTCCGGTCTACACCGAGCTGATGGAGACGCCGCTCGCGTGATGAGGCCCTGCCCCGAGACGGGCGGGCGACGTCAGGACGGGCGCCGGACTCCGGACCGGCGGCGGACCGGCGGCTCCCTCGCACCCGACGAGCGAGACCGGCCGCGATCGTGGGGGGCGGGGCCCCGGGTCGCCCCCCGCGCCGGCCGATGAGGCCGTCCGAGGCGGGCACGGCCCGTGCCGGCGCGCGGCCCTGGCGGTCGTTCCCCCTCGGCCGCCGCGATCCCCGCGCCGAGCCTGCCCGGTCAGGCGTAGACGCGGGCGAGCTCCCCGCGCAGGCGCGCTTCCGCCAGCGCGAGCCGCACGCTCCAGCGCCCGACCCTTCGGGCGCGCTTGGCGCGCCTCCAGAGCGTCGTCGATCCGTCCATGGTCCTCCCCCGGATGACTTGGCCGCCCGGTCGCGGCGCGCCGGGCTGATTCACGCTTACGGGAAGAACGTGACCGGATGGTTGCCGCCGGGGCGCCGTCGCCGTCGGCGCCCCGGCGGGCCGAAAGGCGTCAGAGGCGCCAGTTGCGGGGCGCGTCCCAGAACGCGCGCCCCGCCTCGAGCGCCGCGGCGTCCTCGTCGAGGCCGATGTCGCGCAGCTGCGCCGGCGAGAGGCGGGCGAGGGCGCGCCGCTCCCGCGCGATGCGACGCCAGAGGCGGAGGCGGGCGACGAGGGCGGAGAGGCTCCAGCCCTGAAGGACGGGCGCGTCGAAGGCGCGATCGTGGGTGTGGACGGTCATGGCGGGTTCCGATGCTTTGCGTTTCGTGATGACGGTCCGATCCGCCATCGCTTCCGTTGATGCAGATGGGGGATCGCGTTACATTCCGCAAACGAATGATCGTGAGTTAACGCATCACGGAGTCTGATATGTCTCGCACCCTCGACCTGACCGCGCTCAGGAGCTTCGTGACCGTCGCCGAGACCGGCGGCGTGACCAAGGCGGCGGCGCGGCTGCATCTGACGCAGTCGGCGGTCTCGATGCAGCTCAAGCGGCTCGAGGAGTCGGTGGGCCAGCCGCTGATCGACCGATCGGGCCGCACCGCGGGGCTGACCGGCCAGGGCGAGCTGCTGCTGAGCTACGCGCGGCGGATGGTGGCGCTGAACGACGAGGCCTGGGGGCGGCTGACCGGCGGCGCCTTCGAGGGGGAGCTGACGCTCGGCGTGCCGTCGGACATCGTCTATCCGCACATCCCGGCGGTGCTGCAGCGCTTCGCGCGGGAATATCCGCGGGTGAAGGTGACGCTGGTCTCGAGCTACACGCGCAAGCTGCACGCGCTGCGCGCGCGGGGCGAGGCGGATCTGATCCTGACCACCGAAGGGCCGGAGGAGCGCGGCGGCGAGACGCTGGAGGTGACGCGGCTGGTCTGGGTCGGGGCGCCCGGCGGGCAGGCCTGGCGGGCGCGGCCGCTGCGCCTCGCCTTCGAGAACCAGTGCATCTTCCGCGGGCCGACGACGGCGGCGCTCGACGCCGAGGGGATCGAGTGGGAGATGGCGGTGACGGCGGAGACGACGCGCACCATCGAGGCCAGCGTCTCGGCCGACCTCGCGGTGCATGCGGCGGTGGAGACGGCGGCCTCGGAGAAGTTCGAGATCGTGCGCCACGGCGGCGCCCTGCCCGAGCTGCCGGAGGTGCGGATCAACATGTATCTCGCCGAGGGGCCGCGGAACCCGCTGACCGAGCGGCTGGCGGAGTTCGTGCGCGAGGCCTACGCGACCGGCTCCGGGCGCGAGGGGCGCGTCGCGGCGGAGTGAGGGCGGCTGAGGCCCTTGCCGGCCGTTCGGCCGAGGCCGAGGCGCGACGAGGTCCGCTCGTCGCGCCTCGGCGTCAGTCCGGCGCGACGCGGAGCACGACCTTGCCGGCGGCGGCCCGGCGGCGGAGGAGGTCGAGCGCGGCCTCGGCCTCGGCCAGCGGCAGCACGTTCGAGACGTGGGGGGTCAGCCGCCCCTCGGCCCGCCAGGCGAGGAGGGCGGCGACGCTCTCGGCCATCGCCTCGGGCGCGTGGCGCAGATAGGCGGGCCAGTTGAGGCCGATCACGTCGACGTTCTTCACGAGGACGATGTTGGCGGGGATCTGCGGGATCTCGCCAGAGGCGAAGCCGATGGGCAGGATCCGGCCCTCGAACTTCAGGGCGGAGAGGCCGGCGCGGAACTGGTCTCCGCCGACGGGGTCGTAGACGACGTCGGCGCCGCCGAGGGCCTTGGCGGCGGTCTTGAGGTCCTCGGTCTCGGAGTCGATCAGGTGGGTCGCGCCCTTCTCCTTCGCCAGCGCGAGGCGGTCGGCGCCGCGGGCGGAGGCGACGACGGTGGCGCCGAGGAGGGCGCCGATCTCGACCGCGGTGAGGCCGACGCCGCCGGCGGCGCCGAGGACGAGGAGGGTCTCGCCAGCACGGAGGCGGGCGCGGCGGGCGAGGGCGAGGTGGGAGGTGCCGTAGGCGACGAGGAAGCCGGCGGCCTCCTCGGACGGCATGTCGTCGGGCACCGGGGCGCAGGCGGCGGCCGGGGCGAGGACCTGTTCGGCGAAGCCGCCGTGGCCGACGAGGGCGGCGACGCGGGTTCCGGGGGTGAGCGCGACGCCCTCGCCGGCGGCCTCGACGACGCCGCAGACCTCGCCGCCCGGGGCGAAGGGGGGCTCGGGCCGCACCTGGTAGCGGCCCTTCACCAGGAGCGTGTCGGCGAAGTTGACGCCGCAGGCGAGGACGCGCAGGCGCACCTCGCCGGGGCCGGGCTCGGGCGGGGGCAGGTCCGCGGGTTCGAGCCGGGCGTCGAGGGCGGGGACGATCATGGCGCGCATGGGGGCTCCTCGAGGGGCGTGACGCGGTCGCCGAGGGCGATCGGGCCGGGGATCAGGACCTCGGCCGTGACGCCGCCATGGCCGCGCATGGCGCTGTAGCCGCCGGGGCCGAGGGCCTCCTCCATGCGCGAGCAGGGGGCGCAGGGCCCGGTGACGCGGATGCGCGCCTCGGGCCCGAGGGCGAGGAGGCGGCCGCGGAGGGCGGCGAGGTTCAGGCCGGAGACGACGAGGTTGCGGCGGAGATCCGCGAAACCCGCCGCGGGGGCGCGGGCCAGGGCGCGGATCACGGGGAGGTGCTCGGCCTGGATCAGGGTGAGGGCGCGCCTGCCGGGGCGGGCGTGGTCGCCGTCGAGGCCGGCCTCGGTCAGCCGGGCGCCCTCCGCCGGCGACGGCGCGGTGCGGCGGGCGGGGCGCAGCAGGATCGCCTCGATCCTCCCGGGGCCGGCGTGGCGGGCGATGAGGGCGGCCAGCGGTTCGGTCATGACGACGGTCTGCCCGGCGGCGGGCGGGGCAGCAAGAGGTCCGTCGCGCGGACGCGCGGGCCGAGCGCGCCGGGCCGGCGGACGGCGCGTCGGGCCGCGCGGCCGGAGCCTGCCGCTTGATCCCGACCGCCCGCCCGTGTGAGGTGCGCCGAGCCGGCGACCGGGGGAGTGAGGCGTATGCGTTTCGTGACGAGGCTGTTCGGACGGCTGCTGCGCTGGGGGCTGATCCTCGCGCTGATCGCCGTGGTCGCCCTGCCGCTGCTGCTCCTCGGCGCGGCGGTGCAGCGCAATCCGCTGGTCGGCCCGCAGGCGGCGCTGAGCCCGTCTCAGGCGGCGGAATCGCACGCCTTCGCGAAACGCCTGCGCGAAGCCTCGCGCGGGACCGAAGGCGTCCAGACGGTGAGCGCCACCGCGGCGGAGCTGGACGGCCTGATGGCGACGGGCGCGCGGCTCTGGCCCGGCCTCCGGGGCGAGACGCGCATCGACCCGGAGCGTCTGGTGATGGCGATGAGCGCGCCGATGCCGGTCGGCGGATTCTGGGCGAACTTCGCGCTGGCGGTGGGCCCCTCGGAGGGTCCGCTGGCGGTGCAGGTGGTGCGCGTCGGGCGGGTCGCGCTGCCGCCGGTGCAGGCGGTGGCCGCGACGCGCTGGACGCTGGACGCGCTGACGACGGCGGATCTCGGCACGCTGCTGATGGACGCGGTGCAGGCGGTCCGCCTCGCGCCCGGCGAGGTGACCGCGCGGATCGACGGCGGCGGCCTCGGCGAGGCGTCGCTGTTCTCGCGGCTCGTCGACGGGGCGCGCGGGCTGCTGGGGCTCGAGGCGGGCGAGCGCGCGGCGGAACACTACCGCGCGATGGCCGACGCGGCGGCGCGGGGCGAGCTGCCCTCGCGCGGCTCGGTCGCGCCGTGGCTGCGCTTCGCGGTGCAGCGGGTGGCCGAGGCGGGGCACGAGAGCGGGCGCGCGCTGCGGCAGGATCTGCGGGCGGCGGTGCTGGCCGCGGCGGCCCATTGCGGCGACGCGAGCGTGGTCGGGACCGTAGCCGGCGACATCGGCGCGAGCGGACGATCCGCCTGCGGGGGCACGACGCTTCGGGGCCGCGCGGACCTGCGCAAGCATTTCATGCTGTCGGCCGCCTTCGCCGCGACGGGCGGCAGTTCGGTGAGCTGGGGGCTGGGCGAGATGAAGGAGCTGGTGGACGCCGGACGCGAGCGCGGCTCCGGCTTCAGTTTCGACGACGTGGCGCTGGACCGGGCCGGCATCGCCTTCGCGGAGCGGCTGCGCACGGCCTCCCTCGGCGAAGCGCGGAGCCTCGCGGCGCGGATCGAGGAGGAGGCCGCGATAGCGCCCGCGATCGACGGGCTGCCCAGCTTCATGCCGGCGAGCGAATTCGCCGCGCGCTTCGGCGACGTCGAGGATCCGCGCTACCACGCCATGCTGGCCGAGATCGACGCCCGGATCGCCGCCCTGCCCTTTCTCGCGCCCTGAGGGGCGCTCAGGCGAGGCGCTTCTCCATGCGGACCCGTTCGTGCGGGTCCTCGCCGCGCTCGGGCGGCCCGCGGCGGACGATCTCGAAGCCGCGGCGGGCGTAGAAGCCCACGAGGTCGTCGCGGAAGGCGGCGGTGACGAGCTGCAGCCGCTCGGCTCCCTCGGCCGCGAGACCGGCCTCGGCGGCGTCGAGCAGGCGGTCGCCGAGGGCCTCGCCCTGCCGGTCCGGATCGACGCCGAGATGCGAGAGGAGCCAGACGCCCGCCTCCTCCTCCTGCGGATGCAGCGTCGCGACGGCGAGCAGACGGCCGTCCTCCTCCACCCCCATCGCGAGACCGCCTTTCGCGCGCGCCTCGGCGGCGCGGTCGAGGTCGTCGCGCGGCGCGCGCCCGAGGCGGCGGACGTAGTCGGCGAAGGCGCGGCGCAGCAGCGCCTCGGCGGCGGCGTCGTCCTCGGCGGTCAGGCGGCGTATCCCGGGCATCGGCGGCTCCTCTCGCTTGCCGGAGGAACGCCGGAGGCGCGGCCGGGTTCGGGAGGCGCCTTCGCGCTGGACCGCGGGCGCGGCCTCGGCTAACCCGACGCGCATGGCCGACGCGACCGACGACGACGAGATCGAGGGCCCCGGCGGGGCGATCACCGCCGAGACGCTCACCCGTGCGCTGGGCGAGCGCTACCTGCAATACGCCCTGTCGACGATCATGCACCGCGCCCTGCCCGACGCGCGCGACGGGCTGAAGCCGGTGCATCGCCGGCTTCTCTGGGCGATGCGCCAGCTCAGGCTGAACCCGGACCAGGGCCCGAAGAAGTCGGCCCGCGTGGTCGGCGACGTGATCGGCAAGTACCACCCGCACGGCGACCAGGCGGTCTACGACGCGCTGGTGCGTCTGGCGCAGGATTTCGCGGTGCGCTTCCCGCTGGTCGACGGCCAGGGCAATTTCGGCAACGTCGACGGCGACGGCGCCGCGGCCATGCGCTACACCGAGGCGCGGCTGACCGACGTCGCCGTCGCCATGCTCGACGGGCTCGACGAGGACGCCGTCGACTTCCGCGAGACCTACGACGGGGAGGAGCGGGAGCCGACGGTGCTGCCCGGCGCCTTCCCCAACCTGCTCGCCAACGGCTCGAGCGGCATCGCCGTCGGCATGGCGACCTCGATCCCGCCGCACAACGCCGGCGAGGTGGCGACGGCGGCGCTGCACCTGATCAGGCATCCCGAAGCGCGGCTCGAGACGCTGCTGGAGCGGATGCCCGGGCCGGACTTCCCGACGGGCGGCGTGCTGGTGGAGCCCGCCGAGGCGATCCGCGAGGCCTACGCCACGGGGCGCGGCGGCTTCCGGCTCAGGGCGCGCTGGGCGGTGGAGGAGCTCGGCCGCGGCCAGTGGCAGGTGGTCGTCGACGAGATCCCCTACCAGGTGCAGAAGTCCAAGCTGATCGAGCGCATGGCGGAGCTGATCAACGCCCGCCGGATCCCCGCCCTCGCCGACGTCCGCGACGAGAGCGCCGAGGACGTGCGCATCGTGCTGGAGCCGCG
>DATFKM010000287.1:0-5649 GCA_035268645.1 Paracoccaceae bacterium
CGCTGCAGCTCTCGGACATGGGGATCCTGCCGCCGAACCTCAGAGGCGCGGCCTACCTGGAGTTCTCGTTCTTCGATCCGTTCTGGGAGCGCTGGCTCGCCGGCCGGCGGGCCCCGCCGCAGGTGGTCTGGACGCCGCTGACCTACGCCTTCCTGCATGGCGGACTGACGCATCTGGCGATGAACACGGCGGCGTTTCTCGGCCTCGGGCTCGTGGTGCTGAGGATCTTCGGGGCGCCGCTGTTCGTGCTGTTCTTCGCGGTGACGGCGATCGGCGGGGCGGCGACCTACGGGCTGCTCTCGGACGCGGAGGTGCCGATGGTGGGCGCCTCGGGCGTGGTGTTCGGGCTGATCGGGGTGCTGAAATACGCCGAATTCGCCTTCATCACGCGGCGCCGCGAGGGTTCGATGCGGGCCTTCCTCGGCTCGATCGGCGCGCTGGTGCTGATCAACGTGATCCTCGGCGTGGCGCTCGGCGGGATGCTGGCCTGGCAGACCCATCTCGGCGGCTTCGTCGCCGGCTGGATCGCGGCCTGGATCGTGGTGCCGCGGAACTACTGATCCCGTCGGATCAGCCCGCGGCGGCGGCGCGGGCCTCGAGCGCGCGCTCGAGGTCGGGCGTCGCGGCGAGGAGGCTGCGGGTGTAGGGATGCTCGGGCGCGGAGAACACGCGCTCGGTCTCGCCCTGCTCCACGATGACGCCGGACTTCATCACCAGCACGCGGTCGGTGATGGCGCGGACCACGTGCAGATCGTGGCTGATGAAGAGGTAGGAGACGTCGAGCCGCTCCGAGAGCTCGGCCAGCAGGTCGAGGATGCGGGCGCGCACGGAGACGTCGAGGGCGCTGACGGCCTCGTCCAGCACCACGAGGCGGGGTTCGGTGACGAGCGCCCGGGCGATGGCGATGCGCTGGCGCTGGCCACCGGAGAATTCGTGCGGGTACTTGTCGGCGTCGGCGGCGGAGAGGCCGACGCGCTCCAGCATCGACGCGACGCGCCGGCGGCGTTCGGCGCCGGTCGGGCGGGGGTCGAGCAGGTGGAAGGGTTCGGCGACGAGGTCCGCCACCTTCCAGCGCGGGTCGAAGCTGCCGTAGGGGTCCTGGAACACGACCTGGACGTTGCGGCGGAGCTCGGCCGCGGCGCCGGGGCCGAACGCCTTTCCGGCGATCTCGATGCGGCCGCCTTGCAGGGATTCGAGCGCGAGGATGGCGCGGGAGAGGGTGGACTTGCCGCAGCCGGACTTGCCGACGAGGCCGACGTTCTCGCCGGCGCGGATGGTCAGGGAGGCGCCGTCGACGGCGCGGAAGGTGCGGCGCGCCTCCAGCAGGCGGCGGCGGGGGAGGCGGTAGTCGCGGACGGCCTCCTCCACCTTCAGCACGGGCTCGCCCGGCTTGCGGCCGTGGCGTTCGGGGCGGTGGGTGGAGGCGCGGAACAGGCTGCGCGTGTAGGGATGGCGCATGCCGCGGAAGAGGGAGACCGTCTCTCCGGCCTCCACGATCCCGCCGTCCTTCATGATCGCGATGCGGTCGGCCATCTCCGCCACCACGGCGAGGTCGTGGGTGATCATCAGGAGGCCCGAGCCGTCCTCCCGCGCGAGGCGCTTCAGAAGCTCGAGGATCGTCTTCTGGGTGGTGACGTCGAGCGCGGTGGTCGGTTCGTCCGCGATCAGGAGGCGCGGGCGGAGCGCCGTGGCCATGGCGATCACGACGCGCTGGCGCTGGCCGCCGGAGAGGTCGTGCGGGTGGCGGCTCAGCGGAAACTCGTCCGGCGGGAGGCCGGCGCGGGCGAGCGCCTCCCGCGCGCCCGCCTCGGCGTCGGCGTCGGCGTCGTGGACGCGGATCACCTCGGCCACCTGCGCGCCGATGGTCCGGACCGGGTTGAGGGCCGTCATCGGCTCCTGGAACACCATGCCGACGCGGGCGCCGCGGACGGCGCACATGCGCCGCTCGGACAGCGCCGTGAGATCCTCGCCGTCGAGCCGCACGCGGCCGGAGACGTGGGCGGCCTCCGGCAGCAGGCGCATGACGGAGAGCGCGGTCATCGACTTGCCGGAGCCGGATTCGCCGACGAGGCCGACCGTCTCGCCGGGCTCGATGGCGAAGGAGACGTCGCGCAGGATCGGGGTTCCGCCGATGTCGAGGGAGAGGGAATCGACGCTCAGCAGGCTCATCGCGCGCGCCTCGTTCGGGGGTCCGCCTGATCGCGGAGCCCTTCGCCCGTCAGGTTGAGACCCGGCGCCGCGAGCACGATGGCGAGGCCGGGGAAGATCGCGAAGCAGGGCGCGACATAGATCATCGTCTGCGCCTCCGCCAGCATCCGGCCCGAGGAGGGGAGCGGGGGCTGCGGGCCGATGCCGACATCAGAGGGCCCGGGCTCCGCCAGGATGTCGAGAGAGAACTGGATCGTCGTCCGCACGATGAGGAAGGGGTCTCGGCCTGTCGCCCCGGGACGAACGGCGGACAGGGGGCCTCGCACGGAAGGGTTCCTACTCACGCGCGCGCCGCCGGGCTTCGCGGCCTCCGGGCCGGGCGGACGGCACGGCGCGCGCCGTCTGGCGCCGACATGCCCATGCCGAGGCAGAGTACGGTACAGGCCGCCGCGATCGCGGCGACGAGGATCGCGCGGTCCTGCCGCAGCAGCCGCTCGACGGGGGCGGTCATGGCGCGACCCTCAGGCGGCGGCCGTCTCGATCGCCCCCTTGTCGCCGAGATGCAATCGGGCGGGCTGGGCGTAGCTGTCCTTGTTCTCGGTCAGCTCGGTCTCGCCCGACGTGCGGGTTGTTCCGCCGCCCATCTCGGCGAGGCGGCATTCGAAGCCGTTCGGCAGGTCGATGCGGGCGCGGTGCTCGGCGCCCTTCACCGGGGTCCGGATCGGCTCCGCGCGCATCTCGAGGACGTCGTCGATGACGACGTGACCGCGGCGAACGTCGACGTCGGCTTCGGCGCGGATCGCGCCCGTACAGCGTTTCGAGCTTGGTGGGAGCCATCGCCGAGAAGATCCACCCCATGGTGGCCATGTCCTCGGTGTCGCCGCCGGTCATGATCGTCTGCAGCGCCTCGCGTCGCTCAGGCGAGGCCGACTCGGTGATGGCGATCCGCATGACGCCGTTCCCGTCGTGACCGGGTCCGGGCCATTCGGCGACGAAGGCGCAGCGCGGGCCGTCCAGCGGGACCGCGCCGTAATGGCCGCGCTCCATGATGAAGATGGCCGCCGCCTCTCAGGTTCCGTCCGTGGGCGGGGCGTTGAACTGGCACGGGCAGCCGTAGGCGCCGTTGCGGTCGGCCACTTCGCGGCCGTGGATCTCCCGAGGGGTCATGTTCGGACCCTCCGAGCAAGGGACGGCGGCGCATCCCTCGAATCGATCCGCCGCTGTTTCCAGTGCGATCACCTTTATCAGGGAAAATTGGGCGTTCTTCAGCACAAAGAGATACGATCTTCATGGCATCGACGCCGATGCGCGATCGCCTTGCAGGGGCGACGCGGGCGGGCCCGGCTTGACGCCATGCCGGCCGCGATCGCGACGCGGGGCCATGCGCGCCGGCTCGCCGCATGACAGACGAACCCGCTCCTCACGCTCGACGCGCCGCGCCTCGGCGAGCATGCGCCGGCGCCCGACGCCGTGGAGCGGTTGGAGCGGGATCCGACGGTCGGGGGCGGACGCAGCATCCGGGCGACCGCCCACCGCGCGGTCGAGGGTCGGGACTTCGCCGGTCGCGTCTTCCGACCGCTCCGCGATGCCGGCACGCCTGAGGGCCGAGCCTGCGCGGCCATCGCGGACCGCTGGGGGCTTCGCCGGCGGCGCTCCCCTCGGCCGCATCGTGGAAGGTCCGGACCGTTCCGTCGGCGGCGCGCGCGCATGCCGTCCTCGCGGCGGCTTGTCCGGAGGAGGCCAGGCCGATGCTCGCCGCCGCGCAGATCGTCACCCGACATCGCCGGTCGCGGGACAGGCCTTCCGGGGCCCGGCTCGCTTGCGGATCGGGATCCCGCGGGGTTGCGCCGGCGCAACGACCTCGCAGGGCGCATGCTGGTTTCGTGGCCGCAGTGGTCGCCGAAGGGTGGAGGGAAACGCCGCGGACTCGACCCGGATCTGCGAACGACCGCCGGGTCACGCCCGGGCGACGCCGGAGGCGACCTTTCTGATCGGCCCCGGACCGGCGCCCGATGTCGTTCGCCCGACGCGGCCGCCAGATCGACGAGACCCGCGGCACGATCCGCCGCGCCGGGCTGAGCCGGCTGGACGGGGTCGCCTCCCTGTCGCCGACCGGGCCGGCGGCAGGCTCGGGGGCGGCCGCCGAAGCCGTCCGCGTCGCGAGGCGGACTGTCGGACGAAATGGCCGGGGGGTTGCGGCGCAGGCGCGCGACCTCCGACCGAGCGGTCGGCTGCTTCACCAACACGCCGCCCTGCGTGCTGGACCTATCGGGCGAGCCCGGTTTCGGGACCTTGTGGAGCGGACCCGCGACACTGCGCGCGAGGCGCATGCGGTGCGCGCGGCGCCCGTGGAACCGGCGGCCCGGGCCCTCGGCACGCCGCCCGGCGAACCGATCTCGGGCCCCTGCCTGCCGACGACGGTGCAGCTTGTCGCGTCGGGCAGGTCGCTGCGGAGGGCGGCAGGGCCGCTGACCGTCGAGCCCGTGCGGGTGGAGGGGCGCCGGCATCTCGCTGCTGCACGCGGCGTTCGAATGGCGGGAGACTCCCGACGGCCTCGACTGCCGCGTCGCGGCCGGCGCCGTCCCCTACGATCCGACGACGCTCGAACGGTGGATCGCGAGGAGCTTCGCGAGGCTGGAGGCCGCCGCGGCCGATCCGGAGACGCCGCTGTCGCGGTTTGCGTCGTGACCGCGCGGTGGCATGCGGTCGTTCTGGGCGGCCCGGCTGGCCCGGGACCGGGGTCAAGGGGACGGGGGCAACAAGTGAGGACAGGCTCGGGCGAGGCGCGGGCACGGGCGCGTTGCGACGGCGAGGTCGCGGCGCCATGCAGGTCCTGACGAGCCCGCGCCGTCAGGCGCTCGCGGCAGGCGCGCGCGTCCTGATGAGCCGGGACCGCTGCACGAGGCGGAACGGCGGGACCGACGCAGGCTGATGCGGCGCGTGGAGCGGCTCGGCCCCGTCTTCAAGGGCGCCACGGAGGGGCGGCTGGCGGTGTTCGTCATGGGCGCCCGACACGGTCGCCGGCTGCTGCGGGATCGTTCCGAGGCGCTTCGCCCGGTGACGCCCGACATGACGTCGCTCGTCCCCGGCGAGTTCATGCGCCGCATGCGGGGCGAGGACCGTCGGAGACCGCGGTTGCGCTTCGTGGCCGGGCTCGCGGACCTCGACATGCGCGGGGTCGCGCCCCGCCTGCGCGGGATCGCGCCGTCAGGCCTGCGCCGCCATGCCGCCGGGGCGGCGGAGGGCGCAGGGGGTTCCCAACGCTGGAACGACACGATTTCGGAGATCGCGACGGATCTCCTCGTGCGCCGGCGTTCCGCCTCGTGCAGCGGTCCCGGCTCATCAGGACGCGCGCGCCTGCCGCGAGCGCCTGACGGCGCGGGCTCGTCAGGACCTGCATGGCGCCGCGACCTCGCCGTCGCACCGCGCCCGCGCCTCGCCCGAGCCTGTCCTCACTTGTTGCCCCCGTCCCCCCGGTCCCGAGCCAGCCGGGCCAGCCGG
>DATFKM010000288.1:0-2225 GCA_035268645.1 Paracoccaceae bacterium
GCGGCGGCGCCGGCGGCGTGGCGTGCGGCGCTGGGCGGGGCGCTCGGCGCGGGGCTCGTGGGGACCGGACTGGCCGCGGCGCGGAGCGCGGGTTTCGCGCCGGGCGCCGGGACCGGGCTTGCGCTGACGCCGGAGGGATTCGCCTGGGCGGGCCTCGCCGTGGCGCCGGCGGCGCTGGCGGGGAGCGCCTGGCTCGGCGCGCGGGGCGCGGCGGCGCGGGCGCTCGGCCCGGCCGGGGTCACGGACGGGAGGGACGGGTGAACGGGGCGGCGGAGACGATGCGCGGGCTGGTCCTCGTCCTCTGGACCTACGGGCTGATGGCGGTCATGGGCCTCGCGCTCGCGCCGGTGGCGGCGTTGGGGCCGCGGCTCTGGACCCGGCGGATCGTGCGGCTCTACTGCCGGATCGTGCTCGCCTCGGCGCGGCCGATCTGCGGGCTGCGGAGCGAGATCCGGGGCGAGGTTCCGCAGGGCGCGGTGATCGTCGCGGCGAAGCATCAGAGCTTCCTCGACATCATCATGCTGGTCTCGGTGCTGGAGCGGCCGCGCTTCGTGATGAAGCGCTCGCTGCTCTGGGCGCCGGTGCTGGGGTTCTACGCGCGGCGCATCGGCTGCATCGCCATCGACCGCGAGAAGGGGCGCGAGGCGATGCGCGAGATGCTGGAGGCGAAGGCGGCGGAGCGGGAGCTGGACGGGCAGCTCGTGATCTATCCTCAGGGGACGCGGGTGACGCCGGGGGTCGCGGCGCCGTGGCGGCCGGGCGTCTCGGTGCTCTATGCGGCGGCGGAGGAGCCCTGCGTGCCGGTGGCGACGAACGCGGGCGTGTTCTGGCCGCGCAAGGGCGTGGCGCGCCGGCCGGGGACGGCGGTGCTGGAGTTCCTGCCGGCGATTCCCGCGGGCCTCGGCGGCGCGACGCTGCTGGCGCGGCTGCGCGGCGAGGTCGAGGCGGCCTCCGACGCGCTGCTGGAGGAGGCGCGGCGGGCCGGCCGCGCCTTCTGAGCCGCTCTCACTCGGCGGCGATCATCTCGGCCTGGCGGACGATCACCTCGGCCTGGCGGATCGAGGCGATGTCGACGAGGCGGCCCCTGTAGACGGCGGCGCCCTGCCCTTCGGACTTGGCCTTGTCCATCGCCGCGAGGATCTCCCGCGCCTCGGTCACGGCGTCCTCGGAGGGGGTGAACACCTCGTTGGCGAGGGCGACCTGCCTGGGGTGGATCGCCCATTTGCCGACCATGCCGAGGGTGGCCGAGCGGCGGGCCTGCGCGCGGAAGCCCGCCTCGTCCGAGAAGTCGCCGAAGGGGCCGTCGACGGGAAGGACCCCGTGGGTTCGGCAGGCGGCGACGATGGCCGCGGTGACGCCGTGCCAAGGGTCCGGATAATGGGTCGTGCGGGGGGCGTCCTCCTTGTCGGAGAGCATGTGGTAGCCGGCCTGGGTGCCGCCGATGCCGGTGGTGGCCATGCCCATCGAGGCGGCGAAGTCGGCGGCGCCGAGGCTCATCGCCTCGAGGCGCGGGGAACTCGCCGCGATCTCCTCGACATGGGCGAAGCCGGCGGCGGTCTCGATGATCAGCTCGAGCCCGATGCGCTTGTCGGCGCCCTTGGCGGCCTCGATCGCGGAGACGAGGGCGTCGACGGCGTAGACGTCGGCCGCGCAGCCGACCTTGGGGATCATCAGAAGGTCGAGCCGGCCGTGCGTGCCCTCCAGCACCTCGACCACGTCGCGGTACCACCAGGGCGTGTCGAGGCCGTTGATGCGCACCGAGAGGGTCTTCTGGCCCCAGTCGACGTCGTTCACCGCCTCGATCACGTTGCGCCGGGCTTCGGCCTTGTCGTCGGGCGAGACGGAGTCCTCGAGGTCGAGATTGATCACGTCGGCCGCGCTCGCGGCCATCTTCTCGAAGATCTGCGGGCGGGAGCCGGGGCCGAACAGCTGGCAGCGGTTGGGCCGGGCGACCGGCTGGGGCTGGACCTTGAAGGACATGGGCACCTCGCGCTCTGCATACGACTGCGTCCAATCGGGATCGCGCGAGTAACAATCTTGCGCGGCCGCTTGTCAACCGGAATGCTGCGCCGCGGCATCGCGGGCGCCGCAGGGCGGCGCGCCGTTCCGCAGTCACCATCGCCCGATGATCGCGAGCCGCGGCGATCGTCGAGCGCCGCGCGGTCGCGGGCCGGCCGTCCGGCGGCGGCCGAGGCGCGGTGCGTGCGGCTCGTCGCGCCTCGGCA
>DATFKM010000289.1:0-4186 GCA_035268645.1 Paracoccaceae bacterium
GCGCGGATCGGAGGCGAGGCGCCCCGCCGTCACCGCCCCGGCCAGCAGCAGCACCACCACCGGCAGGACCGCGGCCGGCGACGGCGCGGCGGTGGCCGCGTACCAGATCAGCAGCGCCGCGAGCCCGCCCACCAGCCAGGACAGCAGGCGCAGCTTCATCGCATGAGCGCGAAACTCGAAGCGCCGCTCGGAGGGCGGGCCGCCCGGCGCGGTCACGCCCCGCCCCCCGGGACGCGGGGCGCCCTCGCCCGATCAGGCACGGTCGGCCCAGCCGTTGGCGATGGGATAGCGCCGATCCAGCCAGAACGCGCGCGAACCCAGCTTCGGCCCCGGCGCCGACTGGTGGCGCTTGTATTCCGCGACGTGCAGCAGCCGCTCGATCCGCCGCACCACGGCCGGGTCGTGCCCCAGCGCCGCCACGTCCGCGACCGAGGCGTCGTGCTCGATCAGGTGCTCCAGGATCTCGTCGAGCGCCGCGTAGGGCGGCAGGCTGTCCTCGTCCTTCTGGTCCTCGCGCAGCTCGGCCGAGGGCGCCTTCTCGATCACCCGGATCGGGATCACCTCGCCCGGCGGACCCTTCATCCAGTCGCGGTGCGCGCCGTTGCGCCAGCGGCAGGTCTCGAAGACGGCGGTCTTGTAGAGGTCCTTGAGCGGGTTCCAGCCCCCGTTCATGTCGCCGTAGAGCGTGGCGTAGCCGACCGCGACCTCGGACTTGTTCCCCGTGGTCAGAAGCAGTTCGCCGAACTTGTTCGAGAGCGCCATCAGCAGCAGCCCGCGCAGGCGCGACTGCACGTTCTCCTCGGTCACGTCCGGCTCGCGCCCCTCGAACAGCGGCGCGAGCGTCGCGCCCACCGTCTCCACCGCCGGCGCGATGGACAGCTCGTGCAGCCCGCAGCCCAGATTGCGCGCCACGGCGGCGGCGTCCTCGAGGCTCTCGGCCGAGGTGTAGCGCGAGGGCAGCATCACGCAGCGCAGGTTCTCCGCCCCGATCGCGTCCGCCGCGATGGTCGCCACCAGCGCCGAGTCGACCCCGCCCGAGAGGCCCAGCAACGCCTTCCCGAAGCCGGTCTTGCGCATGTAGTCGCGCGTCGCCTCGACCATGGCGCGGTAGTCCTGCTCGCGCGTCTCCGGCAGATGCGCCTTCGGCCCCGGCAGGCAGACCCAGCCCTCGTTGGTGCGCTCGAAGTCGAGCGTCTCGACCACCTCGTCGAAGGCCGGGAACTGCGCCGCGAGCGCGCCGTGCGGGTTCAGCACGAAGGAGGCGCCGTCGAAGCACTGGTCGTCCTGCCCGCCGGTCATGTTGAGATAGACGAGGCCGAGCCCGGTCTCGACCACCCGCTCGACCATCAGCCCCCGGCGGATCTCGTGCTTGCCGCGCTGGTAGGGCGAGCCGTTCGGGACCAGCAGCAGCTCCGCCCCGGTCTCGGCGTGCGTCTCGGTCACGTCCGGGAACCACGCGTCCTCGCAGATCGGCACGCCGAGGCGCAGCGGCCCGACCGTCACCGGCCCCTGCGGATCGGCCGGACGGTAGAGCCGCTTCTCGTCGAACACGCCGTAGTTCGGCAGGTGATGCTTGCGGAACAATGCCCGAACCGAGCCCCCCTCGAGGATCGCGTAGGCGTTCGCCACCCCCCCCGGATCCGCCGTCGGCGCCCCGATCCCCAAGGCCGGGCCCTCGGCCGTCCGCGCCGCCAGATCCTCCAACGCCGCCGCGCAGGCGGCGAGGAAGGCGGGCTTCAGCACCAGGTCCTGCGGCTGATAGCCCGCGAGGAACATCTCCGGCAGCGCCACGAGATCGGCGCCCGCTTCGCGTCCCGCCTGCCACGCCTCGAAGGCCCGCTCGGCGTTGCCGGTCACGTCGCCCACCGTCGGCCCGATCTGCGCCAGCGTCAGGCGGAAGGCGCGCCCCTCCGCCCGCGCGGCGGCGAGGCGGGTCTCGAGGCTGTCGCCGGGCATGGCGGGGGGCGTGACGGGGGGCATGGCGCGTCCTTCGGCCGGAGGGCTGACGCTGGATACTAGCCCCCGGGCCGGCGAGGCAAGGCGGCGCCGGCGCGCGGCCCGCGCCGGTTGCCGGCGCCCGGGCGGCCCCCTATCGTCGCGGCGGTGATCCCTTGGAAAGGCGCGGCGCGATGCGGGCTCGGACCCTCGTTCTCCTGATGGCGGCCTCGGCCGTGGCGGCGGCCTCCGGCGCCCCGGCGCGGGCGGCCGGCGACGTCGTCGTCAAGCAGTACGACTCCGGCGACGTCTACGAGGGCCAGTTCCGGGACGGCCGGCAGCACGGCCGCGGCGTGCTGGAGCGTCCCGACGGCTTCCGCTACGAGGGCGAGTTCCGCGACGGCTGGATCGCCGGCGAGGGCATCGCGCACTATCCCGACGGCAGCGTCTATTCGGGCGAGTTCGAGGGCGGCAAGCCGCAGGGCCGCGGCCGCATCGACTTCCCCAACGGCGACTCCTACGAGGGCGGATGGGTCGACGGGCGCATCGAGGGCGTCGGCGTCGCGACCTACGCCGACGGCTCGCGCTACCAGGGCGAGTTCCGCGACAACGCCCAGCACGGGACCGGTGTCCTGACCCGTCCCGACGGCTACCGCTACGAAGGCGAGTTCGCCGACCGTCTTCCGCACGGCGAGGGGCGCGCGACCTATCCCGACGGCTCGGTCTACGAAGGCCGCTGGGTCGAGGGGCGGCGCGAGGGGCGCGGACGCCTGCAGCTCGCCGACGGTTTCGTCTACGAAGGCGGCTGGAAGCGCGGCGCCTTCCACGGCGATGGCGTGGCCGTGCATCCGAACGGAGACCGCTACGAAGGCGGCTTCGCGGACGGCCTGCGCACCGGCGAGGGCACGGCGACCTACGCCGACGGCAGCGTCTATGTCGGCGGCTTCCTCGCCGACCGCCGCCACGGCGAGGGCGTCCTCGAGGCCCCGGACGGCTTTCGCTACGAGGGCGGCTGGGTCGAGGGCCGGATCGAGGGCGACGGGCGCATGCGCTACGCCAACGGCTCGGTCCATGTGGGCGCGTTCCGCGCCGGCGCGCCGCACGGCCCGGGCCGCATCGACTACGCCGGCGGCGGCTTCTACGAGGGCGACTGGGCGGAGGGCCGGATCGAGGGGACGGGCGTCTCGGTCAACGCCGAGGGCGTGCGCTACGAAGGCGGCTTCAAGGCCGGCCGCCATCACGGCGAGGGCCGCCTCGAATACCCCGACGGCTACGTCTACGAGGGGGACTGGCGCGAGGGCGTCCAGCACGGCTCCGGGCGCAGCGCGTTCGCGGACGGTTCCGTCTATTCGGGCGAGTTCCGCGAGGGCCTGCGCCACGGCGAGGGCCGGCTCGAGATGCCGGACGGCTTCGTCTACGAAGGCGACTGGGTCGAGGGCCGGATCGAGGGAGAGGGCCGCGCCGAATACGCCACGGGCGACGTCTATGTCGGCCGCTTCGAGGCCGGCCGGCGAGACGGTCCGGGCCGGATGGAATACGCCGACGGCTCGCTCTTCGAAGGCTGGTGGCGCGAAGGCCGCAGAGGCGCGCCGCCTGCCGAGGCTTCCGCGTCGGACGCCGCCGCGTCCGCCGCCGACGACGAAGACGAAGACGAGACGCCCGCCGCGGCGGTCGACTGAACCGCCGAGGCGCCAGAGCCATGCGCGACGACGTACCGGGAGGAGAACCGACCATGAACATCGCGACCTCGTCGACGCCCGCGCTCCGCCCCGCGGCGGCCCCCGACGACCCGGCCCGGACCGATTTCGACGTTCTGATCGTCGGCGCCGGCATCTCCGGCATCGACGCCGCCAAGCACCTGATCGACGCCATGCCCGGCGCGCGCTTCGCGCTGATCGACCGTCAGGCGGAGATCGGCGGCACCTGGCGCACGCACGTCTTCCCCGGCATCCGCTCGGATTCGGACCTCTACACCTTCGGCTTCGCGTGGAAGCCGTGGACGGGCCTGGAGATCGCCACCGCCGGCGAGATCCTGAAATACCTCGACGAGGCGGTCGAGGACCTAGCCCTCGGCCCGCACATCCGCTTCCGCCGCAACCTCGCGGCGGCCGACTGGGATTCGTCGGCGGGCCTCTGGCGGCTGACGGTGGAGGATCTCGACACCGGCGCGACGGAGACGCTGACGACGAAGTTCCTCTGGATGTGCCAGGGCTACTACCGGCACGAGACGCCGCACACGCCCGACTGGCCC
>DATFKM010000290.1:0-2023 GCA_035268645.1 Paracoccaceae bacterium
CTGACCTCGCCGCCCTCGGCGCATCATCTCGGCTTCGTGCTCGGACCGCGGATCAACGCGGCGGGGCGCATCGGCACGGCCGATCTCGGCGCGCGGCTGCTGGCGACGGACGACCCGTCCGAGGCCGAGGCGCTGGCGCAGCGGCTCGACGCGCTGAACCGCGAGCGGCGAGAGGTCGAGGCCGCCGTGCTCGACGCGGCGACGCGCCAGGCCGAGGCGCGCGGCGCCGACGGGCCGCTGGTCTGGGCCGCGGCCGAGGGCTGGCACAAGGGCGTCGTCGGCATCGTCGCGGCGCGGCTGAAGGAGGCGTTCGGGCGTCCCGCCGTGGTGATCGGCCTCGAGGGGGCCGAGGGCACGGGCTCCGGCCGCTCCGTCGATGGCGTGGATCTCGGCGCGGCGGTGGCGACCGCGGCGCGGGAGGGACTGCTCCTGAAGGGGGGCGGGCACCGCATGGCGGCGGGCCTGACCGTGGCGACGGAGCGGCTGGAGCCCGCGATGGAGCGCCTCGGCGAGCTGCTGGCGCGGCAGGGCGCCGGCGCCGGCGGGCCGCGCGACCTCCGCCTCGACGGCGCGATGGCGCCGGGCGGCGCGACGCCGGAGCTCTGCGAGATGCTGGAAGCCGCGGGGCCCTTCGGCCAGTCCGCCCCGGCCCCGCGCTTCGCGCTCGCGGGCGTGCGGGTCGCCTTCGCCAGGCCGATGGGCGAGGGGCATCTGCGCCTCTCGCTCGACGGGGCGGGCGGGCGCTGCGACGCGGTCGCCTTCCGCGTCGGCGGCACGCCGCTCGGCGAGTGCCTCGGCGCCAGCGCCGGCGCGGCGCTGCACGTCGCCGGACGGCTCGAGATAGACGACTGGGGGGGGCGGCGCCGGGCGCGTCTGCGCGTCGAGGACGCCGCCGCGGCGACGTGAACGCCCGCTTGCCTCACACGCCCGCCCTCGCTAGGTAGGGCCCCGCCGCGCCCTTCGTCTAGCGGTCTAGGACGCCGCCCTTTCACGGCGGAAACACGGGTTCGAGTCCCGTAGGGCGTACCAGATCCGTCGGTTTCCCTTGCGTCCGGCCTTGCGATTCGCGTCCTCGGCGGTATCTTCCGTCGCAGGCGTCCCGTCCGCGCGGGCGACCGCCGCCACGTTCAGCTTCAGGTTACAGAGGACGAGAAAGCCCTGGCCCGCAGACCGCACCACGCGCCCCCGACCCGAGACACCGGCCCCCGCGTCAACGACCGCATCCGCGTCCCCGAGATCCGCCTGATCGACCACGAAGGCGAGAACCGGGGCGTGATGAGCCCGGGCGACGCGATCCGCCTCGCCGAGACGGTCGGGCTCGACCTGGTCGAGATATCGCCGAACGCGCAGCCGCCCGTGTGCAAGATCATGGACTTCGGCAAGTTCAAATACGAACAGCAGAAGAAGGCGGTCGAGGCCAAGAAGAAGCAGAGGGTGATCGAGGTCAAGGAGGTCAAGTTCCGCCCGAACATCGACATCCATGACTACGACGTCAAGATGCGCAACGTCACCCGCTTCCTCGAGGAAGGCGACAAGGTCAAGGTCACCCTGCGCTTCCGCGGCCGCGAGATGGCGCATCAGGAGCTGGGCCGCGAGGTCCTCCACCGCATCGCCAAGGACACCGAGGGCCTCGGCAAGGTCGAATCCATGCCGAAGATGGAAGGCCGTCAGATGATCATGGTCATCGGTCCGGCCAAGGTCTGACCAGGTGAGCGGGCGGGCCGATCCGCGCGACAGCCGGCCCGCCTACGACCCGCCGGAGGGCGACAGGCTCTTCGCACCCTCCGCCGACCGCAACGCCGGCCCGATCGCGGAGGCCTTGGCCCGCCGGCTCGGCCCCTTCGGCGGCGCGGTGCTGGAGATCGGCGGCGGCACGGGACAGCACGCCGTCGCCGCGGCGGCCGCCCTGCCCGGCCGGCACTGGCGCCCCTCCGATCCCGACCCCGAGCATCTGCGCTCGATCGGCGCCTGGCGGTCGGCCGAGGGGCCGCCCAACCTCGCGCCGCCGCTTCGCCTCGACGCC
>DATFKM010000291.1:0-2505 GCA_035268645.1 Paracoccaceae bacterium
GTCTCCGCGCTAGGCACAGGCGTTCCGGCGCATGTCGCGGCGCTCGACGCAGGGCGCGACGGCGTGGCCGAGATGGACATCCCCGATCTCGACCGCCTTGCCATCCGCATCGGCGCGCAGGCCAAGGACTTCAAGGGCGAGGATCGGCATTCGCGCTCCGAACTCGCCCTCTACGACCGCACCACCCAGCTCGCCCTCGCCGCCGCGAAGGAGGCGATGGAGGGGTCGGGTCTCGAGATCACGGAGGCCCTCGCCCCCCGCGCCGCCACCGTGATCGGCGCCGCCCTCCTCGGCATGGGCACCATCGACGACAACTACCGGCAGGTGTTCCAGGAGGGGAAGAACCGCGTCCATCCCTTCATCGTTCCGCGCCTGATGAACTCCGCGCCGTGCTCCTTCGTCTCGATGGAATACGGCCTCAAGGGTCCCGCCTGGTCGGTCTCGACCGCCTGCTCCTCCGCCAACCACGCCATCGGCCAGGCCTTCCACCTCGTGCGCTCCGGCGGCGCGGAGGTCGCCGTGACGGGCGGCGTCGAAGCGCCGCTCACCTTCGGCACCATGAAGGCGTGGGAGGGGCTGCGCGTGATGACCAAGGACGCCTGCCGCCCCTTCTCCAAGGGCCGCACCGGCATGGTCCTCGCCGAAGGCGCGGCGGTGTTCGTGCTGGAGACGCTGGAGGGCGCGAAGGCCCGCGGCGCCGAGATCCTGGCGGAGATCGCCGGCTTCGGCATGTCCGCCGACGCCGGCGACATCGTGCAGCCCTCGGTCGACGGCGCCGCCCGCGCCATGAAGGGCGCCCTCGACGACGCGCGCATGGGCCCGGAGGAGGTCGGCTACGTCAACGCCCACGGCACGGGCACGGCCGCCAACGACCGCACCGAATGCCATGCCGTGCGCACCGTCTTCGGCGCCCACGCCGACGCGCTCGTGATCTCCTCCACCAAGTCGATGCACGGCCACGCCCTGGGCGGGGCGGGGGCGCTCGAGATGGTGGCGCTGGTCCACGCCCTGCGCTCGGGCGTGCTGCCGCCCACGATCAACCATCTCGAGCCCGATCCGGACTGCGACCTCGACGTCGCGCCGAACATGGCGGTGGAGCGCCGCGTCTCCGCGGCGGTCTCCAACTCCTTCGCCTTCGGCGGGCTCAACGCCGTGATCGCCGCGCGCCGCTTCGACGGTTAGCGGTCCCGCCGACTTGTCGGCGGGGCGCCGTCGATCAGAGGGCCAGTGCGTTCCACGCCGCGGTGAACCCGTTCAGCGACACGACGGCGTCGACCCGGCCCGCCTGCTGACCTTGGACGTAGACGAAGCTCAACTTCGCCTCCGCGCCGCGCTTCAGCTGATCGATGAGGACGTTCGGCGCCGGCTCGGTCAGCGTGCAGCCCTCGCTGGTGCAGATCGTGTACTGGCCGGTGGAGGGCTCGGCCGAGTCGACCTGAAGCGTGATGCCCTGGCGCAGCAGCACGTTCAGGGGCGTCACGATCGTCAGCACCGATTCCACGGTTCCCTGTTCCGTCTGCTGCGGCTCGACACGGCGCACGCTCATCTCGAGGGCGCGCTGACCGTCGCCGGTGACGCCGTTCTGGCGCATCACGCAGGGAGCCTCTCCGTCGACGCACACGATGTCCCAGGCGCCATGCGTCGCGGTCGTGACCAGTTCGCGCTGCGCGCCGGTCGGAGTGGCTGCGCCGGTCTCCTGCGCCTGCGCGCCGGGCGCGGAGGCGAGAAGGCCCGCACTTGCGAGCGCGGCTGCGGCGAAGGCGGACAGGCGGTGCGTCGTCATCAGGTCATCCCGGTTTCCCGGCCGGAGCACTCCGGCGGCGTGTCTAGGTGAGCGGGCGACACCCGGCGCCCGGGCCGCCCCCGTCGCCGCGGTTCTCGCCCTCGCCGAGCGCGAAATCAAGACCCGCGGCCCCGACCCGACCGAAGACGACCGCACCAAAGGAAAAGGACGCCCTCCCAAGCGTCCTTTTCCCCGCCTTCAGGCGGTGCTTTCGTAGGCGAGGGTCGCCGGATGTCGGCCCGTCCCGCGGCTTCCCTGTCCGCTCGTCGGGCGTCCGGTCGCCTCGTCCATTTCCCTGTCGGACCGGCCGCGCCAATCGCCTGATGGACGCTAGTGCGTCGCGGACCGCACGGTCAAGCGCGCAATCGCGCGTCCCGAAAGGTTGACGTGTCGCATCCAAGCCGCTTGAACGACCTCTGCACGCCGTCGAGCGTTCGACGCCCGATCCGAGGATCCGCCATGTCCGTCGCACCCGCCGTCGTCTCCGCGCTCGCCGAGGGCGCGGTGCATCGCGGCGCGAAGGGCCGCTGCGTCGCCCTCCGCCACGATGCCGCGGACGCCGGGCTCCGCGTCCACGCCGACGCCGGGCAGGGCTTCGGGCGCCGCGCCGCCGCGCGCGCCCGCAAGCGCGGGGGCGTCGCGGTGGAGTCCGTGCGCGCCGCCGCGACGGAGGGGAACGCTCCGGACTTCGCCGCGGCGGATGGCGCGTTCCTCGACGACGC
>DATFKM010000292.1:0-6445 GCA_035268645.1 Paracoccaceae bacterium
GCGCCCGACGATGTCGGCGCCAAGGCCGCACCGGGCGCCGACGCGGCCCGCACGAAAGGCCGACGGCGGGCGCATGAACGGCCGACCGAAGGCCGACGAACGGCCGACGGTGTCGGTACGAATGCTGCACATCCGCCGCACGGCCGCGGCATGAAGGGCAGACCAATGACGCACGCGATTCCGCTCGATCAGCGCCGCGCCTGGGCCGCCGCCGCCGCGGTCCCGGACCCGGAGATCCCCTGCGTGACCGTGGCCGACCTCGGCATCCTGCGCGGGGTGGAACTCGCGGAGGACGGAACCGCCGTCGCCAGGGTCACGCCCACCTATGTCGGCTGCCCGGCCACCCTCGCCATCGAGCTCGGCGTGGAGACCGCGCTCCGCGACGCCGGGTTCGAGGCGCGCATCGAGCGCGTGCTGACCCCCGCCTGGTCCACCGACGACATCACCGCCGAAGGCCGCGAGAAGCTCCTCGCCTACGGCATCGCCCCGCCCCCGAAGGCCTCCAACTCGGTCCGGGCCCTGTTCGGCGAGAGCGTCGTCGCCTGCCCCCGCTGCGGCTCCGACGACACCGAGCGCCTGTCCGAGTTCGGCTCCACCCCGTGCAAGGCCCTGCACCGCTGCAAGGCGTGCAAGGAGCCGTTCGACGCCTTCAAATGCCTTTGAGACCCGCCATGACCCCTCGTTTCCACCCCCTCGAGATCGCCGACGTCACCCGCGAGACGCCCGACGCCGTCTCCCTCACGTTCAAGGTGCCGCCGGAACTGACGCCCGACTTCGCTTTCCGTCCCGGCCAGTATCTCACCCTGCGGGCCGAGGTCGACGGCGAGGACGTCCGCCGCAGCTACTCCATCTGCGCCGCCCCGGGCGAGCCGCTCCGCGTCGGCGTCAAGCGCCTCGAAGGCGGCCGTCTCTCCGGCTTCGCCGCCGGCCTGAAGCCCGGCGACCGCATCGACGTCATGCCGCCCGAGGGCCGCTTCGGCGTCGCCCCCGGCGGCCGGCACGACTACCTCCTGATCGGCGCCGGCTCCGGCATCACGCCGCTCCTCTCCATCGCCCGCGCCGTTCTGGCCGAGGAGCCCGAGAGCCGCGTCACCCTGCTCTACGGCAACCGAGACAGCGCCTCGATCATGTTTCTCGAGGAACTGGAGGACCTCAAGGACCGGCATCTCGACCGCTTCCGCCTCGTCCACCTGCTCAGCCGCGAGGCGCAGGACGTCGAACTGCTGCACGGCCGGATCGATCCCGCCCGCCTGGAGGCGCTGGCGCGCGCCGGCCTGATCCGCCCGGCCGAGGCCGACGGCGTCTTCCTCTGCGGCCCGGGCGACATGACCGACGCCGCCGCGCGGACCCTCGCTGCCCTCGGCGCTCCCGAAGACGCCATCCATTTCGAGCGCTTCACGCCCGCCGCCGACGCGCCGCCGCCGAAACCCGCCTCCGACGCGGCGAAGCGCGCTGCGCAGGCGGGGGTCGAGGTCTCCGTCATCCTCGACGGGGCCCGGCGCAACTTTCCCCTGCGCCGGGAAGGTCTCACCGTGCTGGAGGCGGCGCACGAGGCGGGGCTGGAACTGCCCTATTCCTGCGCCGGCGGCATGTGCTGCACCTGCCGGTGCAAGGTGGTGGAGGGCGCCGCGGAGATGGCGGTGAACTACAGCCTCGAGCCGTGGGAGCTCGAGGCCGGCTACCTCCTCGCCTGCCAGGCCCGGCCCTCCACCGATCGGCTGACGCTGGACTTCGACGCGGTCTGAGCCGCGCGCCTCGGCCACCGGCCTCCTCGGCCGGTCCGGTCGCGCCTTCTTCGACCGCCGGCGCGCCGCCCCATCGCGGCGCGGAGCCGCAGCTTCGGGCGACGGATGCGTCCCGCACCCAGTCGCCGCCGCCGAACCCCGCCGAACGGAAAAGGGCCGCGCCTCGTCGGCGCGGCCCCATCCCTCGTTCGTCTCGTCAGGCCCGAAGGCGTGACGGCATGATCACATCATGCCGCCCATGCCGCCCATGTCGGGCATTCCGCCGCCGGCGCCCTGGCCCTTCGGCTCGGGCCGGTCGGCGACCATCGCCTCGGTCGTCACCAGCAGACCGGCCACCGACGCCGCATCCTCGAGCGCGGTGCGGACGACCTTCGCCGGGTCGATCACGCCGAACTTGAACATGTCGCCGTACTCTTCGGTCTGCGCGTTGAAGCCGAAGTTGCGGTCCTCGGACTCCAGCACCTTGCCGGCCACCACGGCGCCGTCGAGCCCGGCGTTCGTGGCGATCTGCCGGATCGGCGACTGCAGCGCGCGGCGGACGATCGCGATGCCCGCGGTCTGATCGGCGTTGTCGCCGGTCACGCCCTCGAGCGCCTTGGAGGCCCAGAGCAGCGACACGCCGCCACCCGGAACCACGCCCTCCTGCACCGCGGCGCGGGTCGCGTTGAGCGCGTCGTCGACGCGGTCCTTGCGCTCCTTCACCTCGACCTCGGAGCCGCCGCCGACGCGGATCACCGCGACGCCGCCGGCGAGCTTGGCCAGCCGCTCCTGCAGCTTCTCCTTGTCGTAGTCGGAGGTCGTCTCCTCGATCTGCTGGCGGATCTGGGCGACGCGCGCCTCGATCTCGGACTTCTCGCCCGCGCCGTCGACGATCGTGGTCTCGTCCTTGGTGATGCGCAGCTTCTTGGCGGTGCCGAGCATGTCGATCCCGACGTTCTCGAGCTTCATGCCGAGATCCTCGGAGATCACCTGGCCGCCGGTCAGGATCGCGATGTCCTGCAGCATCGCCTTGCGGCGATCGCCGAAGCCCGGCGCCTTCACGGCCGCGATCTTCAGGCCGCCGCGCAGCTTGTTGACCACGAGCGTGGCGAGCGCCTCGCCCTCGACGTCCTCGGCGATGATCAGGAGCGGCTTGCCCGACTGGATCACGGTCTCGAGCAGCGGCACCATCGGCTGCAGCGAGGAGAGCTTCTTCTCATGGAGAAGGATGTAGCAGTCCTCGAGCTCGGCGATCATCTTGTCGGCGTTGGTGATGAAGTAGGGCGAGAGGTAGCCGCGGTCGAACTGCATGCCCTCGACCACTTCGGTCTCGGTCTCGAGGCCCTTGTTCTCCTCGACCGTGATCACGCCCTCGTTGCCGACCTTCTGCATCGCGTCGGCGATCTGCCGGCCGATCTCGGACTCGCCGTTGGCGGAGATCGACCCGACCTGCGCGACCTCGTCGGAGTCGTTGACCGGACGCGAGGCGGACTTGATCGACTCGACGGCCTTGGCGACGGCCTTGTCGATGCCGCGCTTCAGATCCATCGGGTTCATGCCCGCGGCGACGGACTTCATGCCCTCGCGCACGATGGCCTGGGCCAGCACGGTGGCGGTGGTGGTGCCGTCGCCCGCCTCGTCGTTGGTCCGCGAGGCGACCTCGCGCACCATCTGGGCGCCCATGTTCTCGAACTTGTCCTCGAGCTCGATCTCCTTGGCGACGGTGACACCGTCCTTGGTGATCCGCGGCGCGCCGAACGACTTGTCGAGGACGACGTTGCGGCCCTTCGGGCCCAGCGTCACCTTGACGGCGTCGGCGAGGATGTTGACGCCCTTGAGCATGCGGTCGCGGGCGTCGGTGTTGAACTTGATGTCCTTGGCAGCCATCGTCGTTGTCGCTCCTGTAGAACGGAATTCAGAGGGTGAGGGGAGTCGCTCAGGCGGCCTTCGCCTGCGACTTGCCCTCCATGATGCCGAGGATGTCGGACTCCTTCATGATGAGGAGGTCCTCGCCGTCGATCTTGACCTCGGTGCCCGACCACTTGCCGAACAGCACCCGGTCCCCGGACTTGACGGCCGGCGCGATCAGCTCGCCGGAATCCTTGCGGGCGCCTTCGCCCACGGCGATGATCTCGCCTTCCTGCGGCTTCTCCTTGGCGGTCTCGGGAATGATCAGGCCGCCGGCGGTCTTGTCCTCGGACTCGATGCGGCGCACGAGCACCCGGTCGTGCAGGGGCTTGAAGTTCATGGACGTCGCTCCTTGCGTTCGGTTCGTCGACGGCCCCTCGGCCGCCGCCGTCCCCGATCCGGCCTCCTCGGCCGTCGGGGCATTTGTCAGCACTCACCAAGGGAGAGTGCTACGAGCCGCGACATAGGGGAGCGGGGCGAGTCGTGTCAAGACGCCGCGGAGGCGGAGCGCCCGCGAATCCGTCGCTTCGCTCAGGTCAGCGCGCCGGCCAGCACGCAGGCCGTCGCGCCGGCCGTCAACGGCAGCCGCAGCGCCGGCCACCAGGCCGGCGCTCCGCCGGCCCGCGTCAGGCTGACGTCCGCCGAGAAAAGCGCCACCAGCGCCGGGGCCGAGGCCCAGAGCGCGGCGGTCACGCCGACCGTCATCGCCGCCCAGGCCAGGATCGCCGGCATGACCGACACCGAGAGCCGCCACCAGCTCGCCCCCTCGCCCAGTCCGGCCGAGGCGAGGCCCCAACGGCATCCCCCCATGAACGAGAGGATCACCGTGGCGTAGAGCGCGAGCGACCGCCGCGCCTCGGCGTCCCAAGGTTCCGGCGCCACATGCGCGGCCGCGGCGAGCGCGAGGAACGGCGCCAGGCCCGCGAGGCCGAGGCCGAGGGCCGCCCGCGGAACGGCCGAAAGGCTCCAGCGCGGGGCGGCGGGCTCCGTCACGTCTGTCATCGGCGCTCCCCAAGAACACGGCGGCCGGCGGCGCGGCCGGACCCGTCCTCCACCCCCGCATGGCAGGTAGCGCTCCGTTCAGGTTCAAGCAAGCGTCACGCGCCCTTGCGCCCGTCCGCGCCGCGGGGCAGGGGAGGCGCGCCGCAGCCGCCGCACAGGATCGCCGATGACCGCCGCCGCGCCCCGCCTGCTCGACTCTCTCGCCGAGATCGCCGGAGACTACGACGCCCTGTTCTGCGACCTCTGGGGCTGCCTGCACGACGGCGTGCGCGCCTACCCCGCCGCGGTCGAGGCGCTGCGCGGCTTCCGCGCCGCCGGCGGGGTCGTGGTGCTGATGACCAACGCGCCGCGGCCGCGCGGCTCGGTGATCCGCCAGCTCGACCGGCTCCAGGTGCCGGAGGATTGCTGGGACCGGGTGGTCTCCTCCGGTGACGCGGCGCTCGCCTCGGTGCGGCGCGGCGAATGGGGCCGCAAGGTCGTCCACATCGGCGATCCGAAGCGTGACGAGCCCTTCTTCGAGGACGCGGGAGTCGAGCGCGTCTCGGACCCGGCCGACGCGGACTCGGTCGTCGTCACCGGGCTGCGCGACGATCACGCCGAGACCCCGGAGGACTATCGCGACGAGCTTCGGACGCTGCAGCTGCGACGCCTGCCGATGCTCTCCGCCAACCCCGACGTGCATGTGGACGTCGGCCCGCGCCGGGTGTTCTGCGCCGGCGCGCTCGCCGTCGCCTACGAGGCGATCGGCGGCGAGACGCGCGCCTACGGCAAGCCGCATCCGCCGATCTACGACATCGGGCGGCGCGAGGCGGAGGCGGCCCTCGGCCGCCCGCTGGACGACGACCGCATCCTGTGCCTCGGCGACGGGGTGCTCACCGACGTCAAGGGCGCCGTGGCCGAGGGGCTCGACTGCGTCTTCGTCACCGGCGGCCTCGCGGCGGAGCGCCTCGGCGCAGATCCGGAGAGCCCGGATCCCGAGCGGCTCGCCGAGTATCTCGCGGAGCATCGCCTCTCGCCCCGCTACGCCATAGGGCGCCTGCGCTGAAGGAGGAGACGCGAGGCGCGTCCGTGGCCGCGAAATCGCTTGTCGCCACGTCGCGAGCGTTATAAATTCCCAATGGAACGTTAAGAAATGCGTCCAGCGTATCCGGGCATCGGCTTCGGGCGAGGGCCGTGCACACGAACCGTAGGCGTGAGGGAACCATGAAGCTCGTCGCATCAGCCATCTCCGTCCTTTGCTTGGCCGCCGTCCCGGCTCTGGCGCAGTCGCCCTCGGCCTCGCCCGCCCCGCCGGCTCCCGGCACGACCTCCACCGGCGGAACCGCGTCCGACCCGTCTCTGATCGGCTCCGGGCTCGGCGACGTGCGGCCGGAGGTGATCGCGGGCGCCGCCGTCTTCACGGGTCTCGGCATCTGGGCGCTGAGCAGCGGCGGCTCCGACGGACCGACCTCGACGGTCAGCACCACGAGCACGCGCTGAGGCGGCCGGGCGACGCCCAAGCCCTTCAAATCGGCTAAAATCTTAAATTCGCCACGATTGCTCGAATCGGGGCCGTTCGGCATGTCCTCTCACGTCATCACGTGAGAGGAAGCGCCCATGCGTTCGACCGTATCCCTGTCCGCGGCGCTGGCGCTGAGCCTCGCGCCCGGCTTCGCCCAAGCGCAGGGGCCGATGCCGGCGCCCGGTTCGGCTCCCGCTTCGGCGGCATCCGCGCCGCCGCCTCCCGTTCAGGCTCCCGCCGGTGCGGGAACCGGCGGGGCAGGCTCCGGCGGCGCGCTCGGCGGCGGCCTCGGGGCGATCGGCGGTGCGAC
>DATFKM010000293.1:0-12937 GCA_035268645.1 Paracoccaceae bacterium
CCCTGACGGCGTGGGAGACCGAGGCGATCCGCGCGGTGAAGCCGGGCGACGTGGTGGAGACCGGCGGCTACGCCTTCCGCTTCGAAGGCGTGGAAAGCCTGCGCGGGCCGAACTACAGCGCCGACCGCGGGACCTTCACCGCCCTGAAGGACGGCGAGGAGGTCGCCGTGATGCACCCGGAGAAGCGTTTCTACCCGGTGCAGCGGATGCCGACGACGGAGGCCGCGATCGACTCCGGCCTGACCCGCGACCTCTACATCGCCCTCGGCGACCGTCAGGAGACCGACGCCGAGGCCTGGGCGGTGCGGGTCTACGTCAAGCCCTTCGCCAACTGGATCTGGATCGGCTCGCTGGTGATGGCGGCGGGCGGCATCCTGAGCTTGACCGACCGGCGCTACCGCGTGGGGGCCGCCGGGCGGCGGCGCGCGCCGGAGACACCGGCCGGCGCGGTGCCGGCGGAATGATCCGGATGCGCCTCGGCGTCGCGGCGCTGGCGGCGGCGCTCGCCTTCGCCGCGCCGACGGAGGCGCCGGCCGTGCAGCCGGACGAGGTGCTGGAGGACCCGGCGCTCGAGGCCCGCGCGCGCGAGATCTCGGGCGAGGTGCGCTGCCTCGTCTGCCGCAACGAGAGCATCGACGATTCCAACGCCGAGCTGGCGCGGGACCTGCGCCTTCTGGTGCGCGAGCGCCTGGAGGCGGGCGATTCGAACCCCGAGGTGCTGGACTACCTGGTCGATCGCTACGGCGAATACGTGCTGCTTCGGCCGACCCTCTCGGCCGGCAACCTGGTGCTCTGGCTCGGAGGGCCGGCGCTGCTGCTGCTGGGAGGCGTCGCCTCCTTCCTCTACGTTCGCCGGGCCCGACCGGAGGCGGCGGCCCGCTCGGCCCCGCTCGATGCCGAGGAGCAGGCGAGGATCGACGCCCTGTTGGCCGAGGACGAGGCGGAGCACGGCGGGCGGAGCTGAACGCCGCCGCCCCGTCCGGCGGAGGTCGCGCTTGCCTCCGCCGCCCGGGCGCTCCAGATCCTCGCGCGGCGCGCGCCTCCCGCAGGGGGGCGGCGTCCGAGGCGAGGAGACCGCGATGCGCTACCGCACTCTGCAATACGGCGTCGAGGACGGCGTCGTGACCGTCGCCCTGGCGCGGCCCGAAGTCTCCAACGCCCTCGACGCGCAGATGAAGTCGGACCTCGCGCACGCCCTCGGCCGGGCGGCGGGGGACGGACGGGTGGTGGTGCTGACCGGCCTCGGCCCCGCGTTCTGCGCGGGGCAGGACCTCGGCGACGCGCCGAACCTGCGCGACGTCGATCTGGGGCGGGTGCAGCGCGAGGAGACCGGGCCGCTGCTGGCGGCTCTCGCGGACTGCGCGGCGCCGGTGCTGGCGGCGGTGAACGGGCCGGCGGCCGGAGCGGGCCTCGCGCTCGCCCTGGCGGCGGACGTGGCGGTGGCGGCGGAATCGGTCGCCTTCTCGCTGCCAAACGCGCGGATCGGCCTGCCGCCGGACAGCGGGCTCTCCTGGCTGCTGACCCGGGCGGTCGGGCCGGCGCGGGCGCGCGGCATGGCCCTGCTGGCGGGGACCGTGGACGCGCGCACCGCCGCCGCCTGGGGCCTGATCTGGGAGGCGGCGCCCGACGCCCGCTTCGCCGAGACGGTGGCCGCCCGGGCCCGGATGCTGGCCGACGGCCCGACGGCGGCCCTCGTCGCCGCGCGCAGGCTGCTTCGCGAGGCCGCGGCGCGGGACTTCGACGCGCAGCTGGAGGCCGAGGCCGAGGCGGCGGCCGAGGCCGGGCGCGGCGCCGACTTCCTCGAAGGCGTCGTGGCCCGGGCCGAGGGGCGCCGCCCGCGCTTCACCGGACGCTGAGCGCGCATGTCGGCTTCCGGCGGCCCCGCTCCGGCTGGCGTCCGCGCCGCGGCGCTCCGGACGTTGACCGCCCCGCGCCGGGGCGCGAGACTCGCGCCATGACGGCCGACGACACGCCGGGCCCCTTCGCGGGCCGCCTGACCCGTGCGCCGCTGGCGGACGACCCCGCCGCGGGCGCCGAGGCCTGGGCGCGCCTCGAGGGCGCGGTCGCGGGCGATCTGCGCGCGCTGGTGGAGGGCGCCGCAGGCTCCGCCCCCTTCCTCGCCGACGCGCTCGCGGCGGAGGCCGATTGGGCGGCGGACGCGCTCTCGGGTCCGCCGGAAGCCGCGATGGCGTCGCTGCTGGAGGAGGTCCGGGCCGCCGCGGAGGCCGAGCTCGGCGAGCGCGGGCGCCTGCTGCGGCGGGCCAAGCGGCGCGCGGCGCTTCTGATCGCGCTCGCCGATCTCGGCGGCGTCTGGACGCTGGAGGAGGTCACCGGCGCCCTCTCGGACCTCGCAGACGACGCGCTCGCGGCGGCGCTGCGCGCGCCCCTCGCCGAGGAGATCGCCAAGGGCCGCCTGCCGGGGGACGAGGCGGACCCGATCGCCTCCACCGGCCTCGTCGCCTTCGCCATGGGCAAGGGCGGCGCGCGGGAGCTGAACTACTCCTCCGACATCGACCTGATCCTGCTGTTCGACGAGAGCGGTCTCGGCGAGGAGGAGCGCGGCGAGGTGCGCGCCCGCCTCGTCTCCGTCTGTCGCGGGGCGACGCAGCTCCTCTCGAAGCCCACCGCCCACGGCTACGTCTTCCGCGTCGACCTGCGCCTGCGCCCCGACCCTTCGGTGACGCCGATCGTGCTCTCGATGGCGGCGGCGGAGCGCTATTACGAGAGCCTCGGGCGCACCTGGGAGCGGGCGGCCTGGATCAAGGCGCGTCCCGCCGTCGGCGATCTCGCGGCGGGCGAGGCGTTCCTCGAGCGGATGCGCCCCTTCGTCTGGCGCCGGCATCTCGACTTCGCCGCGATCCGCGACGCCCACGACATCCGCGAGCGCATCCGCGCGCATCGCGGCGGCGGCGGGCCGATCGAGGCGCCGGGCCACGACGTCAAGCTCGGCCGCGGCGGCATCCGGGAGATCGAGTTCTTCGTGCAGACCCGCCAGCTCATCACCGGCGGGCGCGATCCGGGCCTGCGCCTTCGCGCCACGCGCCCGGCGCTCGCCGCGCTGACCAAGGCGGGCTGGGTGCCGGAGGACGTGGCGGATAGCCTCGATGCCGCCTATCTCGCGCATCGCGAGCTCGAGCATCGCCTGCAGATGATCGAGGACCGCCAGACCCACGCCATGCCGACCGCGCCCGAGGCGCGCGACCGGGTCGCCGCGCTCGCGGGCCGGGGGGACCGCGAGGCCTTCGAGGCCGACCTGGTCGAGCGTCTCACCGCCGTCGCCGCCGTGGCCGAGCGCTTCTTCACCCCCGGCGGCAGGCCGGACACGGCCGAAGCCGAGGCGCCGAGCCTCGAGGTCCGCGGCTTCCGCCGGCCGGAGGCGGCGGAGGAACGCCTCGCCCGCTGGCGCGCCGGCGAGATCCCCGCGACGCGGGCCGAGCGCGCGCGCGCCATGCTGGGGGGGCTGGAGCCGCTGATCCTCGAGGCGCTCTCCCACGCCGCCTCGCCGGACGACGCGCTGGCGGAGTTCGACCGCTTCCTCTCGGGCCTGCCGGCGGGGGTCCAGATCCTCTCGCTGTTCGAGGCGAACCCGAGGCTGCTCGACCTCGTGGCCGAGATCTGCGCCGCCGCGCCGCGCCTCGCCGCCCATCTCGGCCGACGCCCGGCGGTGGTGGACGCGATCCTCGCCACGGACTTCTTCGAGCCGCTGCCCGAGCCGGACGCGCTCGAGGCGGATCTCCGCGACTGGATGGCGCGGGAGGACGACTACGAGCGCAAGCTCGACGCGGCGCGGCGCTGGGCGCGGGAGATGCGCTTTCGCGTCGGCGTGCAGGTGCTGCGCGGCCTCGCCGACGCCCGTCAGGCCGGGCGCGACTTCGCCGGCGTCGCCGAGGCGTGTCTGCGCGCGCTCCTGCCCGAGGTGGAGGCCGAGGTCGCCCGCCGCTACGGCCCTCCGCCGGGACGCGGCGCCGCGGTGCTCGCGCTCGGCAAGATGGGCGGGCGCGAGATGACCTCGACCTCCGATCTCGACCTGATCCTGCTCTACGACGCGGCGGGCGAGGAGGCTTCGGCGGGGCCGAAGCCGCTCGCCCCGCCGGCCTATTTCGCGCGCTTCACCCAGGCGCTGGTCGGCGCGCTCTCGGCCCAGACGGCGGAGGGGCAGCTCTACGCGATCGACATGCGCCTGCGTCCGTCGGGCCGGCAGGGCACGGTGGCGACTTCGCTCGGCGGCTTCCGAAGCTATCAGCGCGAGCAGGCCTGGACTTGGGAGCGCCTCGCGCTGACCCGGGCGCGGGCGGTGGCCGGGCGCGCGGATCTCCGCGCGGACGCCGACGCCGCGGTGGCCGAGGCGCTGCGTCTGCCGGCCGAGCCGGACGCCCTCCGCCGCGATGTCGCGCGGATGCGCAGCCGGGTGGCCGAGGCCAATCTCGCCGCGCGCGACGATCCGTGGGAGCTGAAGCATGCGCGCGGCGGGCTGATGGACGTCGAGTTCGTCGCCCAGCTCGGCGCGCTTCAGGCCGCGGCGGCGGGGGAGACCGGCGTGCCTCTCGGCGGCGCCGCCGCGCCGGCGCTCCTCGTCGCGCTGCGGGAGGCCGGGCGTCTCGACGCCGGCGAGGCGGAGCTGCTCTCGGAGGCGCACGCGCTGCAGACCCGCATCCAGCAGGTGGCGCGGGTCGCGCACGAGGGTCCGTTCCGGCCCGAGGAGGCCGGGCCGGGATTCCTCGCCGCGCTCTGTCGCGCGACCGGCTGCGAGACGCTGGACGACCTCTCGGCGCGGCTCGTCGCCGCCCAGTCCGCTGCGGCGGAGATCGTCGAGGCGCGCCTCGGCCCGTCGGAGGCGGCGGCGTGAACGGGCGGCTGCCGATCGTCTGGCATCCGGACTACGTGGCGCCGCTGCGCCCAGGCCATCCCTTCCCGATGTCGAAATACGGCTACCTGCGCGAGGCGCTGAAGGCGCGCGGGATGATGGAGGGCTGGCTCGCCCCGGCCCCCCTCTCGGCCCTGCAGATCGCCGGGGCGCACGACATCTCCTATGTCGAGCGGGTGGTCGCGGGCACTCTGGCGAAGGACGAGACCCGGCGCATCGGCCTGCCGGCGACGGAGGCCGTCTCGCGCCGCGCGCGCCTCTCCTCGGCGGGCACGCTTCTCGCCGCGCGCATCTCGCTCGAAAAGGGGCTGGCGGTGAACATGGCCGGCGGCTCCCACCATGCGGCGGCGGACTACGGCTCGGGCTACTGCGTGTTCAACGACGTGGCGGTGGCGGCGCGGAGCCTGCTGGACGAGGGGCTGGTCGGTCGCATCCTCGTGGTCGACTGCGACGTGCACCAAGGCGACGGCACCGCGAGGATCTTCGCGGAGGAGCCGCGGGTCTTCACCCTGTCGCTGCACGCCGCGAAGAACTTCCCGGCGAGGAAGGCGGTCTCCGACATGGACGTGGCGCTCGCGGACCGGACGGAGGACGCGGACTATCTCGCCCGTCTCGACGACGCGCTGGCCGAGGCTCTGGAGCGGGCGCGCCCGGACCTCGTGTTCTACAACGCCGGCGTGGATCCGTGGGAGGGGGACCGGCTCGGGCGTCTGGCGCTGAGCCTCGGAGGGCTGCGCCGGCGCGACCGGAAGGTGCTGGCCACGGCGCGGGCGGCGGGCCTGCCGCTGGCCGCCGCGCTCGGCGGCGGCTATTCGCGGGATCCGGCCGAACTCGCGGCCCGGCACGCGATCCTGTTCGAGGAGGCCGCCGCCCTCGCCGCCTGAAGCGGAGAGGGCGGGGGCGTCCGGCCGGCGGCGCGCCCCGGGCGGAGGGGCGGCCGCGGGCCCGCCGGCCTCAGCCTGCGACGACGGCGGTGAAGAGGACGGCGGCGGCGAGCAGCGCGACGAGGGTCAGAGTCTCGCCGGCGAGACGGCGAGGGGTGCGGGTCATGTTCATGGCGCTATGCCTTCGATCGGTGGGTTGAAGCGCGTCGCAGATCCGGCCTGCGACACCGGGGATCTGGCCTCGGGACCGCCGCCGCGCAAGGGGCCTCGGCGCCGCTCGGAAGCGGTTTCGGACCCTGATGCACGTCCGCCACGGGGCCGCGTCGCGGATGCGCCTCGAAGCGTCGCATCCGGGCTCCAACCCCTTGCGGCGACAACGGCTTCCGGGTCCGGGTCGCTCACCCGGCCGCGGCGCGGCGGCCGCGGTCCGACGAATCGCTCAGCCCTCCGCCAACCCCTCGAGGCGCAGACGCGCGATGCGCGCGACCTGTCCGAGGGCCTCCTCGAACTCCGCCTCGGGATCGGCGCCGACCCGCCGCCGGAAAGCCTCGAGGATCTCGTCCCGGCGGCGTCCCTTCACCGCGAGGATGAACGGAAAGCCGAAGCGCTCGACGTAGCGGGCGTTGAGCGCCCGGAACTCGGCCAGCTCCTCCGGCGTGCAGGCGTCGAGCCCCGCGCCCGCCTGCTCGCGCGTCGAGGCCTCGGTCAATCCGCCGGCCAGCGCCAGCCGCCCGGCGAGGTCCGGATGCGCCCGCAGCAGCGCCAGCCGCGCCCTGCGCGGCGCCGTCGCCACCTCCCGCGCCATCGCCGCGGCGAGGCCTTCGGGAGTGTCGGTCCCGGGCCCGAGGCCGCGGTCGAAGGCCGCCTCGGCGATCCAGGGCGTCGCCTCCCAGACCCCGCCGTAACGGGCGAGGAAGGCCTCGCGGGGCAGTTCGCGGGGCGGCGGATCGAAGCGCATCTGCACCCTCGGCGTGATGGGATCGGCGGGGCCCGAGGCTAGCCGCGCTTGCGGCGATTTGCCAGCGCGCCCGGCTTTCGCGGCCGCGGCGCCGCCGCTACCCTGACGCGAGACGTCGAGGGAACGGGGCCGCATGGAAGCGATCTTTCACGACTGGATCGGGCTCGTGGCGCGCTGGGCGCACATCGTCGCCGCCATCGGCTGGATCGGCTCCAGCTTCTACTTCATGTGGCTCGATCATTCGCTGCGCGACGACGGCACGCTGCCGAAGGGCGTGAAGGGCGAGAGCTGGAGCGTGCACGGCGGCGGCTTCTACCAGGTCCGCAAGTTCCAGGTGGCGCCGGAGCGGATGCCCGCGGTCCTGCACTGGTTCAAGTGGGAGGCGTATTCGACCTGGCTCACGGGTCTCCTGATGCTCGCCGTGGTCTACTGGTGGGGCGCCGAGGGGATGCTGATCGACCGCACGGTGCTCGACCTCTCGGTCAGCCAGGCGGTGGTCGCCTCGGCGGCCTCGCTCGGCCTCGGCTGGCTGCTCTACGACCGGCTCTGCAAGTCGGGGCTGCGCGACTCGCCGGTGGCGATGTTCGCGGTGCTCTACGCCGCGATCGTGCTGCTCGCCTGGGGCTTCGGTCACGTGTTCTCGGCCCGCGCCGCCTGGCTGCACACCGGCGCGGTGATCGCCACGATCATGTCGGGCAACGTGTTCTTCACCATCATCCCGAACCAGCGGAAGACGGTCGCCGCGATGACGGCGGGCGAGGCGCCGGACCCCCGCCTCGGGGCGGAGGCGAAGCTGCGCTCCACCCACAACAACTACCTGACGCTGCCGGTGATCGCGCTGATGATCTCCAACCATTATCCGGTGGCCTTCGGGCATCCGCACTCCTGGGTGCTGATCGCGCTGATCCTCGCCATCGGTGCGGCGGTGCGGAACTGGTTCAACCTGCACGACCAGGACGTGAAGGGCCCGCGCCTCGCCTGGCAGTGGCCGACGGCGGCGGTCCTCTTCGTGGCGCTGATGGGCTTCAGCGCCTGGCGGCCCGACGCCGTCGCGGCGACGCTGGAGCCCGCGCGCGCCATGGCCGTGGTGGAGGCGCATTGCGCGGCCTGCCACGCGGCGTCGCCGCGCCACGCCGATTTCGTGGAGGCGCCGGGCGGCGTCGCCTTCGACACGCTGGAGGAGATGCGCGCGCAGGCCGACGCGATGCTGGCGCAGGCGGTGCTCTCGAAGGCCATGCCGCTGGGCGACGAGACCGGGATCACGGCCGAGGAGCGCGCGATCCTCGGCGCCTGGCTGCGGGCCGGCGCCCCGGCCCCCTGAGCGGCGTCATTCGCCGGGCTGCGGGCTCGCGCCTCGCCGCTCGGCCGTCTCGGCGGTCGCCGGGGCCGGGCGGCGGGCCGGAATCTCCGCCGGGGGCACGTCGCCGGTCTTGGACAGGATGACGGCGATCGGCCGCGTCGCTTCGAACTTGGCGAAGACCATGACGAGGATCACCGTGATCGGGATGGCGAGGAACATGCCCGCCGGCCCCCAGACCGCGCCCCAGGCCACCAGCGTCAGCAGGATCACCGTGGAGGAAAGGTTGAGGCTGTCGCCCATCACGCGCGGCACCACGACCTCGCCCGCCACGAACTGCGTCGCGCCCAGCACCGCCAGCAGCGCTATCAGCGCCGCGGGGTCCGCCAGCGTCACCACCGCGAAGACCCCGGGCAGCGCGACCGCGAGGATCGAGCCGATGGTGGGAATGAAGTTGAGCCCGAAGGCGAGGAAGCCCCAGAAGCCGGCGCCCGTGACCCCTGCCGCCCAGCACGCCGCCCAGGTGATCAGGCCGACGCCCGCGCTCACCAGCGTCATCAGCCAGAGATAGACGCGCGTCTCGCCGCCGATCTCGGCCAGCGTCGACTCGAGTCGGGCGCGGCGGGCGGGATCCGGCACCAGCGCGCGCAGCTTGGCCTGATAGAAGCGCTCGTCGATCAGCAGGAACATGGTGTAGAGGAACACGAGGCTCACGTCGGACAGGAAGCCCCGCGCGACGCCGAGCGCGTAGGCGATCATGTCCTCGAGCGCCAGCCGCTCCAGCAGCGCCTCGGGCGTCAGCAGCCCGCCGAAGCCGATTCGATCGAACGCCGCGCGCAGCTGCGCCAGCAGCGGACTGTCCTGCACGGAAAGGCCCGCCGCGAGGTCCGCGAGGTTCGAGACGAGCACCCGGGTCGCCGCGAGGACCAGCACGAACAGCAGCGTCGCGGAGATCAGCTGCGCGACCCGCCGCGGCAACGCCGAGAGGCGGCGGCGGAGCGCCTCCGCGATGCCGTTGAGCAGGAACCATACGAGAACGGCGATCGCGATCGGCACCGCGTAGTCCCGCGTCGCGGCGAGGCAGAGCAGGACGAGCGCCGTGAAGGCGAGAGTGAAGAAGGGTCCGGCGGCGAGGCTGCGGCCGATGCGTCTCATCGGGGCGGGTTCCAACGGGCTGCGGGGCGCGGGCCCGGCATTCCGGCCCCGCCGTTGCGGTCTAACGCCGGCGGGACGGCGGCGAAACCGCCTCCGGCCGATAGCTCACGCCTTGCGCTCGGCGCAGAAGAGATCGTGAAGCAGCGTGATCACGCGCTCGACCCGTCCGTCGGCGAGTCGGTAGTAGATCGTCTTGCCCTCGCGCCTGTTGTCGACGAGGCCCTCGAGCCGAAGCCGCGCCAGCTGCTGCGACACCGCCGACTGACGCGCCTCGAGCAGCCGCTCGAGTTCGGTCACCGATCGCTCGCCCTCGGCGAGATGGCAGAGGATCATCAGGCGACCTTCATGGGCGAGCGCCTTTAGGAAGGCCGTCGCTTCCTCGGCGCTTTCCGCCATCGGGTCGAGCGTTGCTGATGGTGCGGTCATTGACACCTCTGAGATGGCTGCGCGGCGCATTCGCAGCGCGCCTCTCCATTCTCCTGCATCGTGAGCGGCATATCTAGTGCGGCCGTTTCGCGAAGAAAGGGCCTGGCCCCGCGTCACGCCCGGCGGGCGCGCGACGCCGAGGCCGCTGCGGCCAGCCGCTCCCGGATGCGAGCCGCGAAGCGGGTGGGCGCCTCCTCGTGCATGACGTGACCGAGATCGTGCCGCTCCAGTTCGGCGAAGGGCAGCCGCGTGGCGAGGGTCTCGGCCTGATCCGGCGGCACCGCCTTGTCGGCCTCGCCCACCGCCAGCACGAGGGGGCAGGACAGCTCCGGCAGATCCTCGAGCAGCGGCTCGAGGTCCCACTGCGCCATCATCCTGAGCGCGCCGTCCACGTGCGCCGCGTTGCGGAACAGCCGCTGATAGAGCTTCAGCCCCGCCTCCGGAATCCGCGAGCCCGTGCCTCGGATCAGCCGCCGCGCGGTGTCGGAATCGCCCGAGGCCGCCAGCGCGAAAGCCCGCGGCGTCAGCGGGTTGGCCGCGAGCGCCCGCGCCATCGGCGGAAACAGCACCCCCGCGAGCCCCCGGAACGGCGTCAGCGCGCCGTTGATCGCGTAGATCAGCCGCGGCGCCGCGCGCCCGTCCAGAGTCAGGCGCAGCGCCACCGCCGCCCCGGCCGAATGCCCCGCGATCAGATCGGGCGAGACGCCGAGCGCGTCGATCAGGTCGCCGACCTCCCGCGCCATCACCGGCAGCGCCTGGCGGCGCCCGGCGGGCAGGGTCGAGAAGCCGTGGCCGGGCAGATCCGGCGCGATGACGTCGTGATCGGCCGCCAGGTCCTCCATCACGCCAGCCCAGGAATGGGCCGACGCGCCCGCCCCGTGCAGAAGCAACACCGGCGGCGCGCCCTTCGGCCCGCGGCGCACCAGCCGCCAGCGCAGGCCCCCCGCGTCGAGGAAGCGCGTCGCGTCGGCGCCGGGCCAGCGCGCGCCCTCCTCGTCCCAGTCGATCCGGCGCATCTCAGCCTCCCGTGGCGGCGCGCGCCGCGTCGGCCAGCCCGCGCGCGTCGGCGCGGGGCAGGGCCAGCGGCCGTGCGCCCATCTCCGCCGCCAGCGCCGCCGCCGCCGGGTCGGGCCGGGCGGAGGCGTCGATGAGCACGCTCGGCACCCCGGCGGCGCGCACCGCCCGCGCCGCCGACCGCGCGTCCTCGACCGCCCGCGCGCGCCCGCCGCGCCCGTCGAGGCCGACATTGGCCCGCCCGTCGGTCAGCACGACAAGATAGGGCGAGACGCCGCGCCGCTTCAGCCGTTCGGCCAGCGCCAGTCCCGCCGTCAGCCCGGCGGCGAGCGGCGTGCCCCCGCCCCCCGGCAGCGCCGCGAGACGCCGCTTGGCCTGCACCAGGCTCCGCGTCGGCGGCAGCAGCAGATCGGCGCCGGCGCCGCGGAAGCTCACCAGCGCCACCTGTTCGCGCCGGACATAGGCCTCGGCCAGCATCAGCTCGACCGCGCCCTTCACCTCCGCCAGCCGCGCCAGCGCGGCCGAGCCCGAGGCGTCCACCACGAAGATCAGCCCGGATTCGCCGCGCCTCTTGAAGCGCTTCACGCGGAAGTCGTCGGGGCGCACCTGCACCCGGCCCGGCGCGTCGGGCGCCGTGCGCCGGCGCAGGGTCTGCCACGGCGCCGCGGCCCTGAGCGTGCCGATCAGATCCAGCCGCGCGCCGCCCCGCGGCGCCCCGGCCCGAACGCCCGCCGGCCGTCCGCGCGTCGGCGTGCGCCGTTCGTCCCCCGCGCCGCTCTCGGCGGCGGACGAGGGCGTCGCCTGCGCGGCGAGCTTCGTCAGCAGGTCCCGCGGCAGCGAGGCCTCGGCGGCCTCCAGCACCCGGTCCTCCAGCGGCTTCGGCGCGTCGTCGGCATCCGGCGTCTCGTCGCGCCCCCCCTCGTCCTCGGGCGGGGGCGGCGGCTCGTCCTCGGGCTCCGCCTCCTCGGGCGGGGGTTCCGGCATCCGCGTCGCGCGCGGGCCGAGCACCAGCCGGGCCGCCAGCGCGCCCTCGATCTCGCCGGCCTCGTCTGCGCCCAGCAGCGCCGCCGCCGCCCGCGCGACGCGCATCGCGAGGAGGGGCGCGCGGAGCGAGTCGACGCCGAGCGCGGCCGCCGCCTTGGTCAGCGCCTCCGCCAGCGCCTCCGGCACGAGCGTCTCGGGAAGGCGCGCGCGCGCTTCGGCCACGTCCTCCGCGTTCGCCGCCGGCTCGCCCAGATCGGCGCGCGGGATCCCGGTCAGGTCGAGCCGGAAGGCGAGCCGGTCGGCCAGCGCCTCCGGCGCCCGCTCGTCCGGATCGGCCCCTTCGTCGAGCGCCACCAGCGCGAAGCGCGCCGGCGCGACGATGGAGGCGCCGTCGCGCTCCGCCCGCACCTCGCCGGAATCCAGCGCCGCCCCGAGGCGCGAGGCGAGGCCCGGTGTCGCCCGCTCCGCCATCGGCAGGATCACGAGCCCGCCATCCGCCTCCGCCAGCAGCCCCGCCGACCAGACCGGCCGCCCGGCCGAGAGCGTGCCGGCGAGGTCGAGTCCGCCGAGCAGCCGGTCGTCGCCGATCGAGGCGGGCATCCGGCGCAGCGGCGTGCCGGCCGTCAGCCCCTGCCTCAGGGCGTCGAGCCAGGCCTCCCGCGCCGGGCCGGGCCGGGCGCGCACCACCGCGCCACCGAGCCCCTCGGGATCGACGGCGAGCAGCGCCGCGGCGAGCGCGGGGTCGGTCCAGGGATCGGCCTCCGGCTCCGGGCGCTCGGGGCGTTCCGGCGGCTGCGGGCGCAGATCGTCGCGCGGGCTCACGGACGGCGCCCCGCGGCCCGGACGGGCGGACGCCCCGCCCGCCCACCCGCGTCCGCCCGTCCGGGCCGCGGGCCGCGCGGATCGCGACGCCGTCTCACGCCGGCATCACCTCGTCGACGGCGCGCGCCACCCGCGCCTCCGAGCCCGCCTCGTCCAGCGGATCGCGCCGGAGCCGGTGGCGCAGCGCGCTCGGCGCCACGGCGCGCAGATGCGCCGCCCCGACCGACCCGGCGCCTTCCAGCGCCGCGATCGCCCGCGCCGCGCGGATCAGCGTCAGCTCTCCGCGAAGCCCGTCGGCGCCGAGCGCGAGGCAGAGCTCCGCCGCCAGCGCCAGCGCCTCGTCCGGCGTCGCCACCGACCCGATGCGCCCGCGCGCCGCGACGATCCGCTCGCGCTCCTCGGCCTGCGCCGCCTCCCAGGCGTCGCAGAAGCCCACGCGGTCCCGGTCGAAGGCGTCGCGCCGCTTGACCACCTCGACCCGCGTCGGCACGTCCCTCGGCGAGGCGACCTCGACCGAGAGGCCGAAGCGGTCC
>DATFKM010000294.1:0-8934 GCA_035268645.1 Paracoccaceae bacterium
CGGCGCCATCCGTCGGGGCAACCGGCTGAACCGGACGCTGGCGCTGAAGCTCGACCCGACCGAGATGGCGGACGCGACCCGCGCGCTCTCGGTCGACGGCGTGCTCGTCTATTCGGCGGTCTGCACGCACAAGGGCTGCACCATCAAGTCGTGGAAGGACGAGGAGCGCATCCTGCGCTGCCACTGCCACCTCTCGGAGTTCGCGGCGCTCGACGGCGGGCGCGTCATGAGGGGACCGGCGATGCATCAGCTTCCGATGGCGCCGCTCGGCGTGGACGACGACGGCTTCGTCGTGGCCACGGCCGGGTTCACGGAGGAGCCTGGCGGAAAGACGAAGTGACCGCTTCGCGGCTCTCGGAAGGCGGACCGTACCGCCTTCCGGAACAACAGGGAGGAAAAATCATGAAGAGACTTTCCACGGCCTTGATCGCGCTCGCGGTCGGCGGGCTCGGCGCGTCGGCCGAGGCCGAGAACGGCGCGCTGCGCGGCCTCGCGCTGCTCGACGTCTACAACGAGGTGACGGACGAGCGGCTGCGCGACCCCGAGCCCCGGAACTGGCTGACCTGGCGCGGCAACTACGAGGGTTGGGGCCACAGCCCGCTGAACCAGATCGACAGCTCCAACGTCGGGGACCTCGTGCCGGTGTGGAGCTATTCGACCGGCGTCACCGAAGGCCACCAGGCGCCGCCGATGGTCAACGACGGGGTGATGTACGTCACCACGCCGGGCAACCAGGTGATCGCGCTCGACGCGGCGCACGGCGTCGAGCTCTGGCGCTATCAGCGGCCGCTGCCGGGCGACCTGTTCCAGCTGCACCCGACCAACCGCGGCGTCGCGCTCTACGGCGACAAGGTCTACATGGCGACGCTCGACGCGGGCGTGGTCGCGCTCGACGCCAAGACCGGCGACGTGGTCTGGGACGTCGCGGTCGGCGACTACACCGACGGCTACTACTCGACCCTGTCGCTGCTGGCGGCCGAGGGCGTGATCGTCACCGGCGTCTCCGGCGGCGAGTTCGGCATCCGCGGCTACGTGGTCGGCCTCGACGCGGAGACCGGCGACGAGGTCTGGAAGACCTACATGATCCCGGGGCCGGGCGAGCCGGGCCACGACACCTGGCAGGGCGAGAGCTGGAAGACCGGCGGCGGCTCGGTCTGGATGCAGCCCAACTACGACGACGAGACCGGGATCCTCTACGTCGGCACCGGAAACGGCGGCCCGTGGATGCCGGACACCCGTCCGGGCGACAACCTCTACACGACCTCGGTCGTGGCGATGGAGATCGGGTCGGGCGAGATCACCGGCCATCACCAGTACCACTGGAACGACGCCTGGGACTGGGACGAGGTCTCGGCGCCGCTGATCATGCCGGTGAACCGGGACGGTCAGGAGATCAAGGGCCTCGTGCACGCCGGGCGCAACGGCTACATCTGGACGATGGAGGCGAAGCCCGACGGCGCCATCGATTTCGTCGCCGCCGACAAGTTCGTCCGGCAGGACGTGTTCGAGTCGATCGATCCCGAGACGGGGCGTCCGACCTACGACGAGGCGAAGACGCCGGGGACCGGCAAGACCGTGACCTTCTGCCCGAGCCTCTGGGGCGGCAAGGACTGGCCGCCGGAGGCCTACAACCCGGACACCGGGCTGTTCTACGTCCCGGCGCATGAGAACCTCTGCTCCGAACTCGGCGGCGTGCCGCTCGAGGAGCGCGAGCCGGGCGAACTCTACATCGGCATCCCGATCGACGTGATCCTGTCCTCGCTGCGCTTCGCGGACGGGGTCGACACGTCGCAGCCGGTGCCGATCGGCAAGCTCCAGGCCTGGGACATGGACACCGGCGAGATGAAGTGGGAGCAGAGCTTCAACGACACGCCGTACTGGGGGCCGATCCTCTCGACGGGCGGCAACCTCGTGTTCACCGGAGGCACCAACGACCGGATGTTCCGCGCCTTCGACGCGGAGACCGGCGAGAAGCTCTGGGAGTTCCCGACCAATTCGGGCGTCACCGCGCAGCCGGCGGCCTTCGAAGTGGGCGGCACGCAGTACATCTCCGTGCAGTCCGGCTGGGGCGTCGACGCCGAGCGCATGCAGGGGCTGCTGAAGGACATGCTGCCGGAAGGCCGCGTGCCGGACGTGCCTCAGGGCGGGGTGATCTGGGTCTTCGCGCTGAAGGACCGGATGTGAGCATGGCGCGCACCTCTCGTCGAGGGCGCGCGGTCCGGGGGCTTCCGGCCCCCGGACCGGCCCTGGCCCTGGCGATCGTCGCCTGGGTCGCGGGCGCGGTCGCCGCCACTCCGGCGGCCGGCCCGCCGCGCGATCCGGACGGCCTCGTCCAGGCCATCCGCGAGGCGATCGAGACCAAGGACTACGAGGCCTTCCGCGAACTCGTGTTCTGGAAGGACGCCGGGAAGATCAAGCGGCGCGTCGTGCGCTTCGAGATCAACCGGGGCCTCGGCCGTCCGATACGCTCGATCACCTTCGAGCCGTTCCCGGAGAACGGCATGGACGGCGTCATCGCGACCGGCAAGCTGATCCCGAACATGGAGGTCACCAACCGCGTGCGGGTGATCTACGACGAGCCGCCGACCCCGGCGGGCAAGCCGCCGACGGCGGTGTTCCTCGTCGGCAAGATCGACGACGCGTACCGCATCGGCCTCGTGGTTCGGAAGCCGGGCTTCGACGACGACGACGACTGACGCCGTCGCCCGACGATCGCCACGCGTCGCGATCGTCGGGCGAGGTGCGCCGGCCGTGCGGCGGAGGCTCGGCATGAGCGGCCGCCGACCGGCGGGGAGGCCCCGCGCGCCGCGGCGCGCCGGGGCCCTTTCTCCGTCAGTAGGCCTGGCCGAAGCCGTACCAGGGAAGGGTCTCGCCCCCCGGCGCGCCGCGCCGCACGACGACGAGGCCGGAGGCGGGGGCGGCGCCGTCCGCCTCCGGCCGGCCGAGGATGCGTTCCGCCAGCCCGTCGCCGTCGAGATCGATCTCGAGGACCGGCGCCGAGGCGAACTCGGCGAGGATCGCGTTCGGCGTCCGTCCGGTCGGGATCGGGCCGAGGGCCAGCGGCGGCGCGTCCGTCCGCGGGCGGTAGGCATGGCCCGCGGGGCCGGCGGCCCCTTCCGCGCGCACCAGCAGGCGCTCCCCTCGCCAGGCGAGGCCGCCGCCGAACGCCGCGACCGCGACGCCGCGCGGTCCGGGCGCGGGCGGCGCGAGGCGGGCCCAGGGGCGCAGGCCGCTCACCGGGTGGCCGCGATAGAGATAGACCGCGCCGCGCCCGCCGTCCTCGCCCGGCGCGCCGACGGCGAGATCGGGCGCGCCGTCGCCGTCGAGGTCGCGCGCGAGGAGGGCGGCGCCGAAGCGGTCTCCGGTCTCGTCGCGGTCGAGGCGGTTGCGGGGGGCCGAGCCGTAGACCTGCACGAGACCGTGGATGTCCGAAGCGCTCAGCACGGGCACGCCGCGGCTGAAGGCCGCGGTGGCGCCCGCGACGCAGCCGACCATGACCGAATCCGGGTCGTAGGGGGTCAGCGGCACGTCGGCCTCGACGTAGCGCGCGCCGTCCGGGGCCGAGAGGCCGCAGCGCTCCGGCTCCGGCAGGTCGACGCGGGCGTATTCGTGACCGAAGCCGAGGACGTGGCCGAACTCGTGCACCGGCGCCTTGAGGTTCACCGAGAGGGCCGCGAGCGACCAGAGCGCCGGCAGCCGGACCCCGCGCGGCACGCCGTCGAGCGCGGCGCCGCGGGCGACGGCGCTCGGGTGGCCGCCGTCGATCGCGATGCGCACGCCCCCCTCGCCGCCACGGCAGGTCCCCCAGCCGATGAACCGCACCGCGCTCTCGCGCTCCCAGGTGAGGGCGACGCCGCGGCGGATCATCTCGCGCTCCTGCCTGTGTTCGGGGCGCGGGTCCTCCCAGCAGACGCGGATCTCGGGCTCGGGCCAGGCGGCGCCGGGCGTGAGGGTCAGCGCCGCCACGCCGCGGGCCGAGGCGAGCAGGAGCGCGGTCGTGAGGATCGCCGAAAGCGTCCTGGTCATGGATCGGTCCCCGCCTTCTCCGGTGCAGCGGCCGAAGGGTAGGGCGGAACCCGCCCGCGTCCTGTCGCGGCGGCGCCGAAAGGCGCAGGCGTCAGGCGCCGAACCAGTCGGCGTGCAGCGCCTCCACCGCGCCGCGCTCGCGCCGCTCGGCCCGCGAGAGCGGCGAGCGGCGGTCGGAGACGAGGCGGGCGGGACGCCCGCCGAACTCGAGGACGCGGTCGGCGAGGACGAGCGCCTCGCGCCGGTCGTGGGTCGCGATCAGGCCGAGCGCGCCGGTGCGCTCGAAGGCGGCGTCGAGCAGGCCGCGCATCGCCTCGGCGGAGGCGGGGTCGAGCGAGACCAGCGGCTCGTCGAGCAGGATCGCCACCGGATCGACGGCGAGCGCGCGCGCCAACGCGGCGCGCCGCTGCATGCCGAGGGAGACGCGCTCGGGGTGCAGGTGCGCCGCGTCCGCCAGCCCGACCTCGCCGAGAAGGGCGCGTGCGCGTCGCGGATCGCCGCAGACGATCGCCACGTTCTCGGCCAGCGTGCGCCAGGGGAGGAGGCGCGGGGTCTGGAACACCATGGCGACGCGGCCGGGGGGCGTGCGGATCTCGCCTTCGAAATCGCGGTCGAGCCCGGCGATCATCCCGATCAGGGTGCTCTTGCCGATGCCCGAGGGGCCGATCAGCGCCGCGCGCTCGCCGGGCGCGAGGTCGAACGCGATCTCGCCGAGGACGGGCGGACCGCCGGCGAAGCGCTTCTCCCGGATCGCGACGGAGAGGCCCCCGCTCACCGCCGCCAGCGCGTCGCGCGCCGCTCCCAGGGCTCGAGGATCAGGAGTTCGATCGCCTGCACGACGAGGATGAAGCCGAAGGCGTAGGCGAGGATCGTGGCGACGTCGAAGAGCTGGAAATAGGAATGCAGCTGGAAGCCGACGCCGTTCGGCCGGCCGAGCAGTTCCACCACCAGCACGATCTTCCAGACGAGAGCGAGCCCGTTGCGCGCCGCCACCGCGAAGAACGGCGCGAGCTGCGGCAGCACCACGTGGCGCAGCCGGTCGAGCCGCGAGAGGCGATGCACCTCCGCCATCTCGTCGAGGTCGCGGGAGAGGGCGCGCGCGCCCTCGCGCAGCGTGGCGGCGACGTTGGGGATCTTGTTGACCGCGACGGCGGCGAGGGCCGCGGCCTCGGTCAGGCCGAACCAGACGTAGCAGAGGATGATGGTGACGAGGGCCGGCAGGTTCAGGAACAGCGTCAGCCAGCCGCCGAAGGCGCGGTCGAGCGCCGCGCTGCGCCCGAGCGCGAGGCCGAGCGCCGAGCCGAGGACCATGGCGAGCCCGAAGGCCGCCGCGACGCGGGCGAGGGTGGCGCCGAGATGGCCGAGATAGCCGTCGGTGCGGATCTGGACGAGAAGCGCCTCCCAGACCGCGACCGGGCCCGGCAGCTCGTCCGAGCCGATCAGGGCGGCGAGCGTGGCCCAGACGAGGCCGAAGCCGAGCAGCGAGAGGCCGGTCCAGCCGAGGCGGGCGCCGAGGACGCCGCCGCGGCGCCGGGCGGGGCGCGTCTCCGGCCCGGAGGCGACGGGCTCGGCGGCGTCAGCGGCCATGCGCGGGGGTCGGGGCGGCGAAGCCCTCGGCGTCGAGGCCGCCGGCGGTGGCGAAGGCCGGCCCGCCGAGTTCGGTCAGCAGGGCGTGCAGCCGGCGGGCGGCGGCGAGCCGGTCGTCGGACCAGGCGGCGCCGGCGATCCCCTCGCGGAAGCGGTCGCGGAGGGCGAGGAATTCGGCGTCGCCCGCGGCGTTCATGAGGGGGCGCAGGCGCTCCCACTCGGCGTCGCTTTCGAGCAGGAGGGTCTTGGCCGCCTCGACCGAGGCGAGGAAGGCGGCGGCCTCGCCCTCCGGCAGGCGATCGGCGTTCCAGACGAAGCCGATCAGCGGCGGGGCGGGGGCGATGCCGAGGGCGGCCATCGCCGCCTCCGCGCCGAGCAGGCGATGCGCGCCGGCGGCCTCCAGCTTCGCGGCCCAGTGCCAGTAGGTGGAGACGGCGTCGACGGCGCCGGTCTCGAGCTGGCGGGCCATCAGGGGCGGAGCGCCGAACAGGAGCTCGGCGCGCTCGGCGAGGTCGAAGCCGCAGGTCTCGCGCGAGAGGGCGCGGTAGATCAGCCAGCTCTTGTCGCTCTCGCCCCCGACGACGCCGACGCGCCCGCCTTCGAGGTCGCAGAGCGAGGCGACGCCGTCGCGCGACATGAGCGCGCCGAGGGAGACGGAATAGGGCGCGAAGCGCACGTCCTCGCCCGCGTCGCGGCGGCGCTGGGACCAGATCCAGTCCTCGACGATCAGGTCGGCGTCGCCGGAGAGGAAGGCGACGGCGGTGGCCGGGGCGCCGGCGAGCGCGACGGTCTCGAGGCGGTAGCCGGCCGCGGCGTCGAGGCCGTTGGCGACGATGGCGTCTGCGAGCCAGGAGACGGTGCCGAACTTCAGCACCGCGAGGCGGACGGCGGGGGCCTCGCGGTCGGCCGCGGCCAAGGGCGGGGCGGCGAGGATCAGCGCGGCGGCAAGAATAAGCTTGCGGATCAGGGGCATGGCTGGCGCGTCAGGGCGCGCGCCGCAGGTCGCGGCGGGTCAGGCGGCGCTGCATCCAGGGCTCGCGCGGGGCGGCGTAGTGGATCTTCTCGGCCTCGGCGAGGGCCGCGAGGGCGCCGGCGGCGGCGAGATCGGCGAGCGCGGCGTCGGCGGCGGCGACGAGGTTCGGGTTTCGTTCCAGCCCCGCCATGGCGATGTTGAAGCCGAGGGGGTGGCGCCAGTCGTGCAGGGTCAGCAGGCTGACCGGGTTCTGGCGGCGGTGGAAGTCGAAGGCGGCGACGTCGACCAGCGCGCCGTCGAAGGCCCCGCCCTCGAGCTTCCAGAGGAAGTCGGGGCCGGGGTTGAAGGTGACGGAGGCGTCGACCGTCGCCTGCGGCGCCTCCGCCAAGGCGATGGCGCCGGAGAGGGTGCCCTGCTGCACGCCGAGGTCGAGGCCCGCGAGATCCTCCGGCCCCTCGATGGCGCGCTCGACCCCGGGCCCGGTGACGATGCCGATCTCGGCGCGCATGTAGGGGCGGGTGGCGGCCACGGGCTCGAGCGGCACGAACTCGACCCAGTCGCGCGTCGGCATGCCGTCCCAGCGCGGCGGCGCGGCGTTCTCGGCCGGGGGCGGGCCGAGCGCGCCCTCGTAGAGCGGGACGGCGGGCACGAGATCGCAGAGGCCCTTGGCGAGGAGGGCGTAGGTCTCCCGCACCGGGTCGCTCTCCTCCTCGGGCTCGCTCTCGAACCATTGCACGGCGAGGTCGAGACCCATCGCCTCGGCCGTCGCTTCGGCGACGCGGTAGTCGAAGCCCGAGCCGCCCTCGTGGCGCCAGCCGGAGAGCGCGCCGCCGTTGCGCGCGAGGCAGACGGTGAGGCGTCCCTCGTCGACCAGCTCGAGGTCGGGCGGGCCTGCCGCCGCGGCGGCGGACTCCTCCGGCTCCGGCGCGCCCGGAGGCGGCGCGGCCCCGGCCTCCTCCGCGTCGGGGTAGGGGTCCCTGCCGCCGCGGGTGGCGACGTAGACCCAGAGCGATTCCAGCTCGTCCGGCAGCAGGATGTCGCCCCAGGCCGGCATGTCGCCGCGGCCGTCCATCACCGAGCTCTCGAAGCGCGCGCGCTGGTCGAGCGGGAAGCGCCGCAGGTCGTAGGAGCCGGTGCCGGCGTTGACCATGTCGATCCCGTGGCAGTGCGAACAGAAGGTCTTGTAGGTGGAGACGCCCTTGGCGAGCACGGCTTCGAGCTCGGAGGCGCCGGCGGTCGGGGCGAGGAGGGCCGGCGCCAACGGCGCCAGCCCCCCGATCAGGACGCGAAGCACGGTCTTGCGCATCATTCCCCCGGCAGCGCGAAGGTCCAGACGTTGCCGCCCGGCGGCACCGCGGCCAGCCGCTCGTCCCCGGCGAAGAGCACGTAGACCGCGCCGCCGCCGTTGACGACGGTGACGTACTGCCGGCCGTCGTGCTCCCAGGTGATCGGCTGGCCGACGATGCCGGAGCCGGTCTGGAACTCCCACAGCTTGTCGCCGCTCTCGGCGTCGAAGGCCTCGAACTCGCCGGTCTGGGCGCCGGTGAAGACCAGCCCGCCCGCCGTCGACAGAACGCCGGCGTTGCGCGGGATGTCGGAGCGCTGCTCCCACTTGACCTCGCCGGTGGTCGGCTCGACGGCGCGGAGGGCGCCGCGATGACCGTCCGGCCATTCCCAGCTGAATTCGGCGCCGAAGAAGAATACGCCGGCGCGGTACTGCGGCTCGACCGCCTTGTAGTTCATGCCGAAGTTGAACGTGTTGATGTAGGCGAGGCCGGTCTGATCGCTCAGCGACATCGGCGCCCAGTTCTTGCCGCCGAGCGCCGAGGGCCAGTAGGTCACCGGCTCGCCGGCGACCGCGTCGTGATAGATCTGCGTGTGGATCGGACGCCCGGTCTCGAGATCGATGCCCTCGGCCCAGTTCACCTCGTCGACGAACTCGTTGGCGGCGATCAGCTCGCCGTTCTCGCGGTCGAGCACGTAGAGGAAGCCGTTGCGGTTGGCGTGGACGATCGCCTTGCGGCCCTCGATCTCGGTCAGCACCATCTCGTTGGTGGCGTCGTAGTCGAAGGGATCGTTCGGCGTGAACTGGAAGTGCCACTTGATCTCGCCCGACTTCGGGTCGAGCGCGAGGACCGAGGAGGTGAAGAGGTTGTCGCCCGGCCGCACGCCGGCGTTCCAGGAGGCGGCGTTGCCGGTGCCCCAGTAGGTGGTGTTCAGCTCCGGATCGTAGGTGCCGGTGAGCCAGGCGGGGCCGCCGCCGGTCTTCCAGGCGTCGCCGGCCTCGTCCTCCCAGGTCTCCGAGCCCGGCTCGCCCGGCGCGGGGACGGTGTAGGTGCGCCAGAGAC
>DATFKM010000295.1:0-7811 GCA_035268645.1 Paracoccaceae bacterium
GGCCGAGGCCGGCGTCCCCGCCTACGAGATCTCCAACCACGCCCGTCCGGGCGCGGAGAGCCGGCACAACCTCGTCTACTGGCGCTCCGGCGACTTCGCCGGCATCGGCCCCGGCGCGCACGGCCGTCTCACCGTCGAGGGCCGCCGCCTCGCCACCGAGACCGAGCGCGCGCCCGGCCCCTGGCTCGCCGCCGCCGGCGCCCCGGAGGCGATCCGCACCGAGGCCCTGAGCGACGAGGACCGCGCCGCCGAGCACCTGATGATGGCCCTCCGCCTCGGCGAGGGCGCGGATCTCGACCGCCACGCCCGCCTCGCCGGCGCTCCGATCGACCCCGCACGCCTCGCGCCGCTGGAGGCCGACGGCCTCCTGCGCCGCGACGGCCCCCGCCTGATCGCGACCGAGGCGGGCCGACCGCTGCTCGACGCGCTCCTGCGCGAACTTCTCGTCTGACCCCGAGGCTCGACGAGCGGGACTCGTCGAGCCGAACGCTCGCCGCGGCGGCGAGACGGTCACGCGGAGGCGTCACGGCGAATTCGCCGAACCCCGCCGTTTCCGAACGCCGGGCGGCGCGCTACATCCTGCCGCATGCGCGTGCTCTGGCTCACCGGCGGTCTGACCAGCCTCGTCCTCGGCCTCGTCGGGGCGGTGCTGCCGTTGCTCCCCACCGTGCCGTTCATGCTGCTGGCGGCGTTCTGCTTCGCGCGCTCCTCGGCGCGGATGCACGACTGGCTGACGACCCATCCGCGCCTCGGCCCGCCGATCCACGACTGGCGGCGCCATCGCGCGATCGGGCGGCGCGGCAAGCGCCTCGCCACCTGGTCGGTGGTCGCGGCGTTCTCGCTCTCGGTGTGGTTCGGCGCGCCGGCCTGGGCGCTCGGGCTTCAGGCCGTGGCGCTCTCCGGCGTGATGCTCTTCATCTGGACCCGGCCGGAGGGGCCGGAGCGCGACGACGCGGCCGGGCCCCAGGGCGCCTGAGGCCGGCCGCGTGCGCGTCGCGGCGGCGGCTCAGCCGCGGACCGCGCTCTTGAACGTGGTCGAGAACTTGAAGCGCGGCGCCATGTGCGCCTCCGACATCTTCTTCTCGCCCGTCTGCGGGTTGCGGACCTCGCGGGCCGCACGCTCCGCGGCGTCCAGCTTGCCGATGCCGGGCAGCGTCACCGCCTTGCCCTGCTTCACCGCGTTCTCCGCCACGTCCGCGAGGGCGCCGAGCACCGCCGAGACGCTCGTCTTGCTCTCGCCGCTCGCCTCGGCGAGGGCGGTCACCAGTTCATCCTTCTTCACGCAGTACCTCCGCTGTTGCGCCGTGAAACTCTTCTTGTGGTCGGCCACCTCACAAGACCGTGCGGCGCCGCGATGTCAACCCGCGGCCGCCCGATCCGCCCCGTCGCACGCGGGATCGGCGGCGAGGAGACGCGCGCGCAACTCGTAGACGAGTTCCAGCGCCTCGCGCGGGCTCAGCGCGTCCGGGTCCGCCTCGGCCAGCCGCGCCTCCACCGCCGAGGGCGCCGCGACCGGCGTCGCCGCCGGCGGCGCGGCGGCCGAGAACAGCGGCAGATCGTCGATCAGCGCCGCCGCCCGCGCGCCGCCGCCGGCGCGCCGGTCGCCCTCCTCGAGCGCGTCGAGCACCTCGCGCGCCCGGGCCGTCACCGCCGGCGGCAGGCCCGCCAGCTTCGCCACCTGCACCCCGTAGGATCGGTCGGCCGCGCCCGGCCGCACCTCGTGCAGGAACACCACGTCCCCCTCCCACTCGCGCACCGCCATCGTCGCGTTGCGCAGGCCCGCCAGCCGCTCCGAGAGCGCGGTCAACTCATGGTAGTGGGTCGCGAAGAGCGTGCGGCAGCGGTTGACGTCATGCAGATGCTCCAGCGTCGCCCAGGCGATCGAGAGGCCGTCATAGGTCGCCGTGCCGCGCCCGATCTCGTCGAGGATCACCAGCGCCCCCGGCCCCGCCCGGTTCAGGATCGCCGCCGTCTCCACCATCTCCACCATGAACGTGGATCGTCCGCGCGCGAGGTCGTCCGCCGCGCCGACCCGGCTGAAGAGCGCATCGACCAGCCCGATCCGCGCCCGCGCCGCCGGCACGAAGGCGCCCGCCTGCGCCAGCACCGCGATCAGCGCGTTCTGGCGCAGGAAGGTGGACTTGCCGGCCATGTTCGGCCCGGTCAGCAGCCAGACCGGCTGCGCCCCCGCGCCGTCCGCGCTCAGATCGCAGTCGTTCGGCACGAAGCGCGCCGCCCCCTGCCGCCGCAGCGCCCGCTCCACCACCGGATGCCGTCCGCCCTCGACCGCGAAGGCGCGGGAGGCGTCGATCTCCGGGCGCGTCCAGTCGCCCTCGACCGCGATCTCGGCGAAGCCTGCCGCGACGTCGATCTCCGCCAGCGCCCGCGCCGCCCCGGCGACGGCCGGCGCCGCCTCCAGCACCGCCTCGCGCAGCGTCTCGAAGATGCCCCGCTCCAGCTCCAGCGCGCGCCCGCCGGCGTTCAGGATCCGCGCCTCGAGGTCCGAAAGCTCGACCGTCGTGAAGCGCAGCGCGTTGGCGAGCGTCTGGCGGTGGATGAACCGCTCCGAGAGCGGCGCAGAGAGCAGCGCTTCCCCCTGCGCGGCGGAGACCTCGATGAAGTAGCCCAGCACGTTGTTGTGCTTGATCTTCAGCGCCGGGATCCCCGCCTCGGCCGCGTAGTCCGCCTGCATCCCGGCGATCACGCCGCGCCCCTCGTCGCGCAGCCGCCGCGCGGCGTCGAGATCGTCGTCGTGCCCCGGCGCCACCGCGCCCCCGTCGCGAAGCTGCGCCGGCGGCTCGGCCACCAGCGCGGCGTCGAGCAGCGCCGAGAGTTCCTCCCGACCGCTCAGCGCCGCCGCCGCCTCGGCCAGCGCCGCGGCGGGCGCGTCCGCCAGCGTCTCCGCCAGCCGCGCCGCCTCGGCAAGCGCGTCGCGCACCGCCGCGAGGTCGCGCGGCCCGCCGCGCCCGACCGCGAGGCGCGAGAGCGCGCGCTCCATGTCCGGCGCCCGGCGCAGCGCCTCGCGGCAGGCGGCGGAGAGGCGCCGGTCCGCGACGAAGGCCGCCACCGCCTCCTGCCGCGCCGCGATCTCCGCCCGGTCGGTCGAGGGCGCCGAAAGCCGCGCCTCCAGCAGCCGCGCCCCGCCGGCCGAGACGGTGCGGTCCGCCGCGCCGAGCAGCGAGGTCTCCCGCGTGCCGTCCGCGCCCCGCGTCAGCTCGAGGTTGCGCCGGGTCCCCGCGTCGATCGCCATGGTCCCGCCCACCGCCTCCGGCACGGGCGGCCTGACGAGCGGCAGCGCGCCCTTCTGCGTCAGTTCCAGATAGGCCGCGACGGCGCCCATCGCCGCGAGCTGCACGCGCCCGAACCCGCCATAGGCGTCGAGCGCGGCGACCCCGAACAACCGCTCCAGCCGCGCCCGCGCGCCGTCGCTGTCGAAGCCGGCTCTCGCGACCGGCGTGGCGGCGGCGCCCGCCTCCGCGATCCGTTCGGTCAGCGCCGCGTCCTCGCCGCCGTCGGCCACCAGCACCTCCGCCGGCTGCAGCCGCGCCAGCAGCGGGCCGAGCGCGGCGCGGGCCACTTCCGCGACGTGGAAGTCACCGGTCGAGGCGTCGAGCCAGGCCAGAGCGCCATCGCCCCGGATCTCCGCCCAGGCGCAGAGCCAGTTGTGCCGGCGCGCGTCGAGCAGCGCGTCCTCGGTCAGCGTGCCGGGCGTGATCAGGCGCACCACGTCGCGCTTGACGACCGACTTCGCGCCGCGCCGCTTCGCCGCCGCCGGATCCTCGAGCTGCTCGCAGACCGCGACGCGGAAGCCCTTGCGGATCAGCCGCGCGAGGTAGCTCTCGTGACTGTGCACCGGCACGCCGCACATCGCGATGTCGCGCCCGAGATGCCTGCCGCGCTTGGTCAGCGCGATGTCGAGCGCCGCGGCCGCCTCCGCCGCGTCCTCGAAGAACAGCTCGTAGAAGTCGCCCATGCGGTAGAACAGGAGCGCGTCCGGGTGGCGCGCCTTGATCTCGAGGTATTGCGCCATCATCGGGGTGACCGCGCCATCGGTCTCCCCGCCGTTCGCGCCCGATCCGCTCGCCCGCCGCTGGTTCATGTCCCGCGCGATAGCACGTCGCCGCGCCGGCGCGAAAGCGCCCGCCGCGCCCTCCGTACGACGCCGTCGCGCCGCGCCCGCCGCGTCGGGCGCGCACCAACGAGAACAATGCCCGAACAAGCCCCTTTTCAGGCCGCCAGTCGCGGCCGCAACGGCGCCCGCCGGTAGCTCGCCGCCTCGGCGACGTGGCGGCGCATCACGCTCTCGGTCCCCTCCAGATCCGCCAGCGTCAGCGCCAGCCTCGTGACCCGCGTCAGTCCCCGCGGCGAGAGGTCCAGCCGGTCCGCCACTCGTCCGAGCAGCTCCTGCGCCGCCGGTTCCATCGCCGCCCCGCGCTCCAGCGCGTCGCCCTCGGCCTCGGCGTTGAGCGCGATCGGTTGCCCGAGGCGCGCCCAGCGCGCCGCCTGGCGCCGCCGCGCCGCGATCACGCGCGCCCGGATGGCGGCCGTCGCCTCGCCCTGAGGCAGCCGCGCGAGCTCCGAGGCCTGGATCGTGGGCGTCTCCACCTGCAGGTCGATCCGGTCCAGCAGCGGTCCGGAAAGGCGCGCCTGATAGTCCTCGCCGCATTTCGGGGCGCGGCCGCAGGCCCGTCCCGGCTCCGCCAGATAGCCGCAGCGACAGGGATTCATCGCCGCGACCATCAGCACTTTGCAGGGATAGCGGACATGGGCGTTGGCGCGAGAGACCACCGCCGTCCCGGTCTCGAGCGGCTGGCGCAGGCTCTCCAGAACCTGCCTTGAGAACTCGACCGTCTCGTCGAGGAACAGGACGCCTTGGTGCGCGAGGCTGATGCGTCCCGGCCCGGCGCCGCGTCCGCCGCCGATGATCGCCGCGGGCGAGGCGCTGTGATGCGGATCCTCGAACGGCCGCTGGCGGGCGAGCCGACCCTCGGGAATCTCGCCCACCAGCGCCCGCACCATCGACAGCTCCAGCGCCTCGCGAGGCTCAAGCGGCGGAAGGATGCCGGGAATTCGGCGCGCGATCATGGACTTGCCGACGCCGGGCGGCCCCATCAGCAACAGGTTGTGGCCCCCCGCCGCGGCGATCTCGGCGGCGCGGCGGGCCTTCTCCTGGCCCTTCACGTCGGCGAAGTCCTTGACCGGGAGGTCCGGCTCGGCCTCGGCCGGGCGCGGCCGCGGCAGGGGATGTCGGCCGGTCATGTGGTTGATGAGCGCCACGAGACTGTCCGGGGCCGCGATCTCCGCGGCGTCGACCAGCGCCGCCTCCGCGCCCTTCGCGGCCGGACAGACCAACGCGCGTCCGGAGGCCGCGGCCGCGAGCGCCGCGTTCAAGACGCCGTTCACCGGAGCCACCGCGCCGTCGAGGCCGAGTTCCCCCAGCGCCAAGGTCCGCGCCGCCTCCTCGCGCGGGATCACCTCCATCTCCGCCAGCAGCGCGACGGCGATCGGCAGGTCGAAATGCGATCCCTCCTTCGGCATGCCCGCGGGCGCGAGGTTCACGGTTATGCGCTTGCTCGGCAGGCCGAGCCCGGCGGCGCCGAGCGCGGCGCGCACCCGCTCGCGCGATTCGCCGACCGCCTTGTCCGGCAGTCCGACGATCTGGAAGGCCGGCACGCCCGGCGAAAGGTGGCATTGCACGTCCACCTCCCGCGCCTCGATGCCTTCGAAGGCGACGCTGCAGCATCGGGCGACCATCCTGGCGCTCCCTCCCGTTTCGATCCGGCGATGGAGCGGCCGAACGGGTTAAGTCCGCGTTAAGCCGGCGGGCGTCCGCCCGAGGCCACGCGAGCCTCCACCGCGTCCCAGAACATCGCCCCGACGTCGATCCCGTCGAAACGCTCCAGCTCCTGCATGCCGGTGGGCGAGGTCACGTTGATCTCGGTCAGCCGCCCCCCGATCACGTCGATGCCGACGAAGATCAGCCCGCGCTCGCGCAGGGTCGGGCCGATCGCGGCGCAGATCTCGCGGTCGCGCGCGTCGAGCGTCGCCGCCTCGGCCCGTCCGCCGACATGCATGTTGGAGCGCGTCTCGCCGGCCTGCGGGACGCGGTTGATCACGCCGACGGGCTCGCCTTCGATCAGGATCACGCGCTTGTCGCCCTTTTCCACCGCGGGCAGATAGGCCTGCGCGATCAGCGGCTCGCGGTTGATGTTCGCGAAAAGTTCGTGCAGGGCGGCGAGGTTGCGGTCGGCCTCGCCCAGCCGGAACACCCCGGCCCCGCCGTTGCCGTAGAGCGGCTTCAGGATCACGTCGCCGTGTCTCTCCTTGAAGGCGCGCAGCTCCGGCAGGCCGCGGGCGATCAGGGTCGGCGGGCCGAGTTCGGGAAAGTCGAGGACGAGGATCTTCTCGGGGCAGTTCCGAACCCAGAAGGGGTCGTTGACCACGAGCGTCTCGGGATGGATCCGCTCGAGGAGATGGGTGTTGGTGACGTACGCCATGTCGAATGGCGGATCCTGTCGCAGCAGCACCACGTCCACCGCGCGCAGATCCAGCGCGGCCGGCGCGCCGAGCTCGAAGTGATCGCCCCGGACGCGACGCACCTCGAGCGGCCGCGCCGTCGCGCGCAGCGTGCCGGCCTCCCAGGCGAGGTCCTGCGGCATGTAGAAGTGCAGCGCGTGCCCGCGGGCCTGCGCGGCCTCGGCCATGCGGAAGGTCGTGTCGGCGTCGATGTCGACGCCGGCGATGGGATCCATCTGGATCGCCACGGTCAGGCTCATGCGCGCGGCCTCCGGTCCGATGCGGGAGACGTCGGACAGCACGCCCGGAGGCCGCGGTCAAGCGCGCGGTCAGTCGAGCGTGACGTTCTCGAAGATCGCGAGCCCGCCGGTCGGGTCCGCCGCGACGAGGTCGAACCGCATCTCGCAGCCCAAGGCGCCCGCGGTTTCGGCGTAGCGCAGCGCCGCCGCCTCGAGCCGCCGGCGCTGGGCCGGACGCAACGCCGCGGCGGCGACCTCGATCGAGACGCGGCGCTTCACCTCGACGAACACCAGCGTGTCGCCCCGGCGGGCCACGATGTCGATCTCCCCGCCGCCATGATCGCGGTCCGCCCGCCAGTTGCGCGCCAGCACCTGCCATCCGGCGGCTTCGTAGCGGCGCGCGGCCTCGTCCTCCGCGCGCCGGCCGCGGGCCCCGGCGGCGAGGCCGCGTGCGATGCGCCGGTCCCGAGAGGGCGGCCTGGCCACGGCCCAGGGCCGCAGCGGATCGGTCGAAGGCGTCATGGCGAACGGCATTGCCGGGGGCTCCCATGGGGCTGCGTCGCCGTGGAGGAGAGCCCCGAATCGCCTAAGGGTTCGCTAATCGTTCCGCGACCTTCAGCGCCGTCTCGTAGACCTCCCGGCGCGGCCGGCCGGTCTCGCGGGTCACGAGGGCGACGGCGTCGCGCAGGCTCGCGCCGGCCAGCGCCGCCTCTAGGCGGGCCTCGAGATCCGGGGCCTCCGGAGCGCCGGGCGCCGCGCCGCCGACGAGAATCACGACCTCGCCGCGCGGCGCGTCCTCGGCGGCGCCGGCGGCGAGGCTCTCGAGCGTGCCGCGGCGCACCTCCTCGAAGCGCTTGGTCAGCTCGCGGCAGAGCGAGGCGGGGCGCGCGGGGCCGAGCGTCGCGGCGAGGTCGGCCAAGGTCTCGGCGGCGCGGCGCGGGCTCTCGAACAGCACCAGCGTCGCCTCGACGTCGGCGACGGCGGCGAAGGCCGCGCGGCGGGCGGCGGCTCGGGGCGGGGCGAAGCCGAGGAACAGGAACCGGTCCGTCGGCAGCC
>DATFKM010000296.1:0-2776 GCA_035268645.1 Paracoccaceae bacterium
CCCCGGCGTTCGCCCGGGGGGTGGGCGGCTTCATGGCGGTCCGAGGCCGCCGCCCCTCCGGTTCGGCATGCGTCGACCCCCCCTCCGAGAGGTCGTCGGCCGGGACCACGCCGCCGGGCGGCGGATCGGATCCCGGAGCCCTCGGGGGGGCTTCGCGGCGGTGGCTCGGGGCCGCCGGATCGACCCCTCGTCCGGATCGCGCCTGCGGTCCCCCATCGCGCCCCGCCTTCTCCGCGGCGCGCCGCACGGCCCCTGTCGCACCGTCACGCCGCCCTTCCGTGCGGGCCGGTCGTCGATCTATGGTCGCCCGCCGGATCGCGGAGCGGAGGAGTCGACGATGACGGACACGGTGCGCGCCTGCGCGATCGAGACCGGCGGCGGCGCCGGCGCGGCGGACGTCGTGGTCCTCTCCTGGGAGGACCGATGGCGCCGCCGCGGCCGGCTCGTCACCGAAGGCGGGGCCTCGATCATGCTCGATCTGGCGGAGGCGAGGGAACTTCGCGACGGTGATGCGTTGTTGCTGCAGGACGGTCGCCGCGTCGCGGTGCGCGCGGCGCCGGAGCCGCTCACGGAAGTCCGGGGCGGCGACGCGGCGCATATGGCGCGCCTGGCCTGGCACCTCGGCAACCGGCACCTGCCGGTGCAGATCGAGGCGGAACGCCTGCTGATCCGGCGCGATCACGTGCTGGAGGACATGCTGGCCCGTCTCGGCGCCCGGCTGGCGCCCGTCGAGGCGGCGTTCCGTCCCGAGGGCGGCGCCTATGGGCATGGACGCACGCATGCCCATGCCCATGCGCCGCACGCCGACGACGACCCTGACGCGCATCTGAGGGAGGCGCTTCATGAATGAAACCACGACCCGCCCCGAACCGCGGACGCTGCCGTGGCGGCGGGGGGGCCCCCTCGTCCCCGCCCCGCAGGCGGAGGGAGCCGACCGCCGGCCGTGCCGGCGCCGTCCCGCGATTTCCGCCATCGGCTCGAAGCGCCGATGCCGCCGCCCGCCCCCCCGGACCGACCTCGCCGCCGACCTCCTCGCGACCCGCCGCGCGGTCCTGACCGCGGCCCTTCGTCCCGACGCATCCCGCTCCCGCCGATCCGCGCCCTCGTCCCCACGCGACGCGCCGGCGGCGACCTTCCGTCCGGCGCCCGGCCCGGCGCGCGCCGGGCCGTCCCGGCGCGAACGGGCGCCTGCCCGGGAGAGCGGGTCATGAACCCGCCCGGCGCCGCGCTGATCCAGGCCTGGTTCTCTCCGGGCTGGCCCACCGGGGCCTTCGCCTGGAGCCAGGGTCTCGAGCATGCGGTGGAGGACGGAGACGTGTCCGATCTCGCCTCGCTCCGCGAGTGGATCACCGACGTGATGAGCCAGGGGACCGGTCGATCCGAGGCGATTCTGCTGATCGCGGCCTGGCGCCACCCCGAGGATCCGGGCGTGGCCGACCTCGCCGCCGCCCTGCAGCCGAGCGCCGAACGCGCGGCCGAGACGCGCGAGCAGGGCGCCGCCTTCGCCCGCGTCACCAGCGCCGCCTTCGGGCTGGAGGTCGCGCCGGCGCCGCTGCCGGTCGCGGTCGGCCGCGCCTCCCGCGCGCACGGCCTTCCGGCGCGCGACGCGGCGGCCCGCTGGCTGCAGGGCATCGCGGCCAATCTCGTCTCCGTCGGCATCCGCATCATCCCGATCGGCGAGACCGAGGCCGCGAAGCTGCTCGCCTCGCTGATCCCGCTCTGCGAGGCGGTGGCGAGCGCGGCCGAGGCCGCCGACCCCGAGGATCTCGGCGGCGCTTGCCTCGGCGCCGATCTCGCCTCCATCCTGCACGAGTTGCAGCGGACGAGGTTGTTCAGGTCGTGAGCACGGTGGAGATTCGGGACGAGTGCATCCGGCTGAAACATGTCGAGGGCGACGACGGCCTTCGCGACCGGCTGGACGCCCTCCCCGAAGGCGCGCTCGCCGTGCTGAAGATCGGGCGCGAGACCTCGACCTGGCGGCGCATGCGCCAGGGCGCGAACGCCCGGCCCACCTCGGGCCTGCGCCCCGCCTGCGACGCCTCCAGGGCGTGGTGGAAGGCGCGGATGTATCCGGCCCGCAAGGGCGAAAGACTGCCGATCTCGGAGGTCGAGGCATGAAATCCCCCCACGGACCGCTCCGCGTCGGCATCGGCGGGCCGGTCGGCGCCGGCAAGACCACGCTCACCGCCGGGCTCTGCCGGGCGCTGCGCGACCGGCTCTCCCTCGCCGCCATCACCAACGACATCTACACCCGCGAGGACGCCGAGGCGCTGATGCGCGCCCAGGCCCTGCCGCTGGAGCGGATCCGCGGCGTGGAGACCGGCGGCTGCCCGCACACCGCGATCCGCGAGGACGCCTCCATCAACCTCGCCGCCGTCGCCGACCTGCGGGAGGCCTTCCCCGACCTCGACCTGATCCTGATCGAATCGGGCGGCGACAACCTCGCCGCCACCTTCTCGCCGGAGCTCGCCGACCTGACGCTCTACCTGATCGACGTCGCGGCCGGAGAGGAGATCCCGCGAAAGGGCGGGCCGGGCATCACCCGCTCGGACCTCCTGATCGTCAACAAGACCGACCTCGCGCCCCATGTCGGCGCCGATCTCGAGGTGATGCGCCGCGACGCCGAGGCGATGCGCAAGGGCCGCCCCTTCCTCTTCGCCAATCTCCGCGCCGGCGAGGGCATCGACGAGGTCGCCGCCTTCCTGATCCGCGAAGGCGGCCTCGTCGCCGCCGCCTAGGCCGCCGCGCTCCCCGCGGCCTCAGGCCGCTTCGCGCC
>DATFKM010000297.1:0-3102 GCA_035268645.1 Paracoccaceae bacterium
GAGGACGTGACGACCCTCGTCCTCTGGATGCAGGTCGGCCCCCTCCACGTCGACCTCCGCCTCCCCGCGGACCTGCCGGACCTCTCCGGCGCCGAGGGGGTCGAGGTCCTGCCCCCCGACGCCCTCCGCGCCCTCGCCCGCTGCGAGGGTTTCGCCGGGACGACCACGGTCGAGGGCGGGCTCTGCACCTGGACCCGCCGCGTCAACTGGCTCGGTCCGGCCGAGCCCGACATCGGCCGGCTCGAGGACACGCCCGAGGGCCTGCTCGAGACCGGCGTCCTCGCCGACTACGAGGAACTCTGGACCCGCGAGCCGCCCGAGGGTGACGGCGCCCGCGCCGCCCGCGCCCTGACCCGCCCGGACGGACAGCTCTGCATCCTGCTCCGCGAGGGGCCGCGCTTCCTGATGGGCCGCGCCGCGCCCGAGGCGATGACCGCCGCCCCCCTCGCCGAACGCCTCGAGACCGCCCTCGCCGCCCGCCATCGCGCCGCGATCGCGCGCCTCCTCGACATGGAGTTCTGCGCCGGCCGCCTCACGCCCTACGGCGGCGTCGTGGAGGTCTCGACCCTGCCCTTCCGCAAGGACGCCCCCGCCTTCGTCGGAGATCCCTGGGCCGAGCCCGCCCCCCGCCTCGCCGCCCCCGGCCCCTGGCGCGACGCCGCGCTCTGACGCCTTCGCCCCGCCGGCCGTTCGCCCGCCGGCCGTTCGGCCGCCGACCATTCGACCATTCGGCCGTTCGGCCGAGGCGCGATGAGCGGCACGCGCCGCGCCTCGGCCCGAGCGCCGCGGCGACGCCGCCGGGCGCTCAGGCGGAGGGGCCGTCACCGTCCTCAAGCCAACGCCGCGCGCGGGCGTCCGGCACCAGCTCCTCCAGACGGTCGCGGAACAGCGCGACCTCCGCCTCCGATAGACGGCCCTCCCATTTCCGAGAACTCGCCGAATCGAAGAAATCGGCGTCGGACTTCCAGAATCCGGTGCCGGCCACCGGCGTATAGTTCGCGGCGTTCTCCTTCATCGCGTCGAACGCCGTCGCCTTCGCGACGCGATCGACGAGGGCCGTATCCCGAACGCCGATCGCGTCCGCGAGTCGCGCCACCGCCCCGTGGCCGTCACGGCGCATGTCCGTGTAATGGAACCGCTTCAGATCCGACCGGTCCTCCGAGCAGGCCGTCTCCCGGTAATGCAGCGTGATCTTGGCGAGCGTGTCGTGGCCGAAATCCTCCCGGTCCACGCCGCCCTCGACGAACCGCCGGAAGGACTCCGGGAGCGGCGCCAGGAAAGGCCGGTCAGGCGGATGCGTCTCCGTCATGTTCGCGACGTGCCTGCGCAGCGAGAAGAACACGTCGAGCGGATGCCGATAGACCGCGACGACCGTGACGCCCTCCCAGATCGGAAAGCCGTCGGCGGGCGTGTGGGTCTTGATCACCCGCCGCCCGGACTGGGCCTCGACCGCGGCCGCGACCTCGGCCGCCGGCACCCCCAGATCCGCGTCGATCCAGGGCGAGATCACCGGCACCGGCGCCGGCAGATCGGGCCCTCCATGCACGAGCATGGCGAGGATGGTCTGCGTCCATGTCGTCCCGCATTTCGGCGGCGTGCAGACGAGCACGTCGCCGGGCCGGGGCGTCCACGTCGCCCACCGCTCCGGATCGGTGACCCCGCCGCGGTAGGTGCGCCGCGCGGGCGCCAGAATCCGAGCCGCAGTCGTCATGTCGCCCCTCCCTCGGCCGCCACGGGCCGTCATCCTCGCACCGGCGCCGGCCCCCCGCGTCGCTACAGCCCCCAGCGCCTCAGATAGTCCTCGCAGATCGCCCGAAGCCGCGCCCCGTCGAACGCCGGATCGTGCCCGGCATGGACCACCCGCGCCGGAACCTCCCGCAGCCGCCGCAGCGTCCGCCCGTAATCCTCGGCGTCACCCGTCAGAAGCAGCGGCCCGTCATAGACGGCGTCCCCCGCCACCAGCATCCCCTCGGCCTCGTCCCATAGCCCTATCCCCCCCGCCGAATGCCCCGGCAAGTGCCACACCTCGAACCGCCGGTCGCCGAGGTCGACGGCCTCGCCCTCCTCCAACAACCGCGTCGGCGCGGCGCCGACATAGCGGAACCCGTCCACGTCCCACCCCGCCTCCGGCAGCGCGTCGATCAGCAGCGGGTCGAGCTCCGGATACCCCGCCTCGCGGAACAGCGAGAGATACGACTCCGGCAACCGCTCCCGCCGCAGCGTCGCCAGCGGCGAGTCCGCCGTCAGGTCCGCCGCCTCGGCCGGATGGATCCAGACCGCCTCGAACTCGTGCACCCCGCCGACATGATCCAGATGCGCGTGGGAGCAGAGATGCACCAAGGGCTTCCCCTGATCCGCCCGCAGCGCCTCCACCGCCGGCCGGAACGGCGCGATCCCCATGCCGGAGTCCACCACCAGGTCCATCTCCCGCCCCGGGATCAGGTAGCAGTTGGCCCGCATCACCGAATGGACGTGCGGCTCGTCCAGCAGCCAGACGGGCTTCGCGCCCTCGGGCTCCACCCGCCTCGCCCGGAACCATTCCTCCGCCACCGGCAGCGCCATCGCGTCCTCCCTCGCCGAAGCCGTCCGATCCACCATGCAGGAACCGGGCCGAAAGAAAAGTTCGACGCCGAACTTGATTTTCGTTCGACGCCAAACCATAACGTTCGACATCGAACCAAATCCGAAGGGAGCCCACCATGCCCGCCCGCCGCACGGTCCTCCGCCTCCTCGGCGGCGCCGCCCTCGTCTCCGCCGCCGGCGGAACCGCCTGGGCGCTGACCCGCGACCCCGCCGCCGCGCGCGAGCCCTGGCAGGCCGCCGGAACCACCGGCGACCCCCGGCTCGACGCGCTCTCCTGGGCCGTCCTCGCGCCCAACCCCCACAACCGCCAGCCTTGGCTGATCACCCTGCCGGCGCCGGGCGAGATCACGCTCCACGTCGACCGGGACCGCCTGCTCCCCCACACCGATCCGCATTCCCGCCAGATCGTCATCGGCCTCGGCTGCTTTCTCGAGACGCTCGCCGTCGCCGCCACCGCCCAGGGCCTCCGCGCCGAGATCACCCCCTTTCCCGAAGGCGCCGACCCCCGCACGCTAGACG
>DATFKM010000298.1:0-5584 GCA_035268645.1 Paracoccaceae bacterium
CCGACACCAGCCCGGCCGCGACGGGGAAGGCGGCGGAGGACGGGTCCCGCGGGACGGCGATCGCGACGGGGGCGAGCTCGGGCTCTCCGACCACCGTGATCGCGCGGCCCTCGCCCGTCTCCTCGACGCGCACCGTCGCGCCGAAGGCGGCGAGCATCCGCTCGGTGTGGTCGCGGGTGGCCTCGGGCTCGATCACCTCGGTGGCGCCGGGGGCGTTCAGGCCGGCGAGAAGCACCGCCGACTTCACCTGCGCCGAGGCGACGGGCAGCGCGTAGCGCACCGGCATCGGGTGTTCGGCGCCGGTCAGCACCAGCGGCAGGCGCCCGCCGGAGCGGCCGCGCGCCTCGGCCCCGAACAGCGCCAGAGGCTCCGTGATGCGGCCCATCGGGCGGCCGCGGAGCGAGGCGTCGCCGGTGAAGCAGGCGGAGACCGGGGTGGTCGCCATCGCGCCCATGACGAGGCGGACGCCGGTGCCGGAGTTGCCGCAGTCGATCACGTCCGCCGGTTCCGCGAAGCCGCCGACGCCGACGCCGGCGACGCGCCAGGATCCGGGCGCGAGGCGCTCGACCTCGGCGCCGAAGGCGCGCATCGCCTCGGCGGTGCGCAGCACGTCCTCGCCCTCCAGCAGACCCTCGATCCGGGTCTCGCCGACCGCGAGCGCGCCGAGGATCAGCGCCCGGTGAGAGACCGACTTGTCGCCGGGGATCTCCGCCTCGCCCCGCAGCGGCGGCGCGGCGGCGGCGGTCAGCGGCTGGACGGGACCGTCATGGGACATCGGGGAGGCTTCCGGAACGGACGGCGGAGGATCGGGCCGGGGTCTAGCGCGGCGCGCCGCGGGGGTCCAGCCGCCCGGGCCGGGCGGCCCGGAGGCGCGCGAAGCGCCGACGCGCGGCGAGCGGGGGCTCGACGCCCCCCGAGCCGCGAGCCCCGCTCAGAGCCGGCGGAACGTCAGGTAATGCGGCGTGCGCCCTTCACGTAGCGCCTTCGCCTCGTAGCGGGTCGACGGCCAGCCCGCCCACGGCTCGCGCCAGTCGCGCGGCCCCTCGGCGGTCCATTCGAAGGCCGGATGCGCGCGGATCGCGGCGAGGCTGTGGCGCACGTAGATCTCGATGTCCGTCGCGACGCGCAGCTCGGCCCCCGGCGCGAGGACGCGCGCGAGGGGGTCCAGCGTCTCGGGGTTGACGATGCGCCGCTTGGCGTGGCGCGCCTTCGGCCAGGGATCGGGGTAGAGCACGTAGGCGCGGGCGATCGAAGCGTCGGGCAGCACGTCGAGCAGGTCGCGCGCGTCTCCCATGTGCAGGCGCACGTTGCCGATGCCGCGGCGCGACAGCGCCGAGAGGCACATGGCGACGCCGTTCACGAAGGTCTCGCAGCCGATCAGCCCGAGCTCGGGGTGGGCCTCGGCCGTCGCCAGCATGTGCTCGCCGCCGCCGAAGCCGATCTCGAGATGCACCGCCCGCGGGCGCGGCTCGAACAAGGCGCCGGGGTCGATGCGTTCGCGCTCGGGGTTCTCCTCCCAGCCGACGCGCGGCACGGCGAGGCGCGGCAGCAGCGTCTCCAGCAGCGCCTCCTGCCCGGGACGCAGCGCCTTGCCGTGGCGCCGGCCGTGCAGGTTGCGCCAGGGGGCGCCGTCTTCGCGGTGCGGAACGGGGCGCTTGGCGGACATGGCCTTCGGATCGCGGGGGCTGGAACGGGGTCGCCCCGGCGCGAGGGCCGGGGCGACGGTCGGTCGGGGCGGACGTGGAGCCGCCGGGGCTCAGACCTCGGACTTCAGCTCGTCCACGAGGTCCGTCTTCTCCCAGGAGAAGCCGCCGTCCGCATCCGGGTGCCGGCCGAAATGGCCGTAGGCGGCGGTGCGGGCGTAGATCGGCTTGGCGAGGTCGAGATGCTCGCGGATGCCGCGCGGACGCAGGTCCATCACCTTCGCGACGGCCTGCTCGATCCGCTCCTCGGGCACCTCGCCGGTGCCGTAGGTGTCGGCGTAGATCGAGAGCGGCTTGGCGACGCCGATCGCGTAGGAGAGCTGGATGGTGCACTTCTTGGCCAGACCCGCCGCGACGACGTTCTTGGCGAGATAGCGCGCCGCGTAGGCGGCCGAGCGGTCCACCTTCGTCGGATCCTTGCCGGAGAACGCGCCGCCGCCGTGCGGGGCGGCGCCGCCGTAGGTGTCGACGATGATCTTGCGCCCGGTCAGGCCCGCGTCGCCGTCCGGGCCGCCGATCACGAAGGCCCCGGTCGGGTTCACGTGCCACTCGGTGTCGTCGTGGATCCAGCCGCCGGGCAGTTCCTCGCGGATGTAGGGCTCGACGATGGCGCGCACGTCGTCGGAGCTCATCCTGTCGTCGAGGTGCTGGGTCGAGAGCACGATCGAGGTCACGCCGACGGGCTTGCCGTGCTCGTACTTCACCGTGAGCTGGGACTTCGCGTCCGGGCCGAGCATCGGCTCCTTGCCGGACTTCCGCACCTCGGCCAGCCGCTTGAGGATGGCGTGGGAGTAGAGGATCGGGGCGGGCATCAGTTCCGGCGTCTCGTCGGTGGCGTAGCCGAACATGATGCCCTGGTCGCCGGCGCCGTCCTTCTCCACGCCCTGCCAGATGTGGGCGGACTGCTCGTGCAGATAGTTCGAGATCTTCAGGTTGTTCCAGTGGAACCCCTTCTGCTCGTAGCCGATGTCCTTCACGCACTCGCGGACGATGTCGGGCACCGCCTCCATCATCCGCACGAGGTTGGATTGGTCGGCGAGGCCGACCTCGCCCCCGACGACCACGCGGTCGGTCGTCGCGAACACCTCGCAGGCGACGCGGGCGAGCGGCTCCTGGGCGAGAAACGCGTCCAGCACCGCGTCCGATATCCTGTCGCAGACCTTGTCGGGGTGGCCTTCGGAGACGGATTCGGACGTGAAGATATAGCTGTCGCGGGCCAAGGCATCGCTCCTGTCAAGGGAAGCCCGGCTGCCGAGGCCGGGCGGGATCGGGGCGTCGAAAGGCGCGCTTGGCTTACCCGCAGTCGCGTGGAGGGGTCAAGTTGACGCGCCGGCAGCCCCCCGTCGGCGCCCCGGCCGTCAGCGCGCGCCCGACCGCCGGCGCCGCGCGCCGAGCGCCGCGAGCCCGAGCAGCGCCAGCGCCGCCGCCGCGAAGGGCGCGTCGCCGGTCCTCGCGTAGGGCGTCGGCGCGAGCGGGGGCGGCAGCGGCGCCTGCAGCGCGCCGGCCTCGTTCAGGCCGAGCCGCGCCGTGACCCGGCCCTTGGCGTCGATCACCGCGGAGATGCCGGTGTTCGCGGCGCGGACCACCGGCAGCCCCTGCTCGATGGCGCGCATCCGGGCCTGCTGGAAATGCTGGCGCGGGCCGGCGGAGGTCCCGAACCACGCGTCGTTGGTGACCTGCACGATCCAGTCCGGTCGCTCCGCGAGCGGCGGCAGATAGTGCGGGAAGATGGTCTCGTAGCAGATCTGCGGCGCGACGGGCGGCAGGGCCGGCAGGTCCAGCGTCCGCGGCCCCGGCCCGGCGCCGAATCCCGCGCTCTCGCCCACCAGCAGGCCGAGGCCGAAGCGCGAGAGGACGCCGTGGAAGGGCAGGTATTCGCCGAAGGGCACGAGCCGGTGCTTGTCGTAGACGGCGAGGATCCCGCCCTCCGGCGAGACGGCGGCGAGGGCGTTGCGCCAGGCGCCGGTCCCCTCCCCCGCGACGCGGCGCACGCCGAGGAGGACGGGCGCGCCCGCCGCGCTCTCGGCGATCAGGCGCCGGGCGGTCGCGTCGCGCTCGAGGACGTAGGGCACCGCCGTCTCGGGCCAGATCACGACGTCGGGACGCGGGGCGTCCGGGTCCGAGGAGAGACGGCGCAGGCGGTCGAAGAACACCGGGATCAGCTCCGGGCGCCATTTGTCGCGCTGGGCGGCGTTGGGCTGGACTATGCGGACGACGGGGCGCCCGTCCGTCGTCGCCATCGGAGCGGCGAGGCGCGCCCCGCCCCAGATCCAGCCGGCGGCGAGGAGCGCGACGAGGACCGCCGACGCCGCCGCCGCGCGGCCCCGCCGCCCGGAGATCAGCGGCCCGGCCGGCGCCGCCGCGGCCGCGAGGAGCAGGAGGCCGAGCCCGTGCGGGCCGGTCAGCGCCGCGACCTGCGCCAGCGGCGTCTCGGCGAGCGCGTAGCCCGGCAGCGCCCAGGGGAAGCCGGTGAGGACGTGGCTGCGGGCGAACTCCGCCCCGCCCAGCGCCGCGGCGAAGGCGGCCGGCAGCCAGGGCGAGGCCCCGGCGAGGCGGCGCGCGACCGCCGCCGCGAGGCCCCAGAACAGCGCCAGACCCGCCGCCATGCCGGCGACGGCGAAGGGCGCCATCCAGCCGTGCCGCGCGGCGTCGACGAAGAACGCCTCGGCGATCCAGAACAGGCCCGAGAGGAAGAAGCCGAAGCCCGCCGCCCAGCCGAGGCGGAACGCCTCGCGCCCCGGCGAGCGGGCCAGCAGCAGGACCAGACCCGGCACGGCGAGCAGGACCAGCGGCCAGAGGAACGCGGGCGGCTGCGCCAGCGTCAGCGCGAGGCCCGCCAGCGCCGCGAGGCCGAGCCGGCGGCGCGGCGTCGCCGCAAGCCGCGCGGCGCGCGAGGGCGGCGGGGCGGCGGCCTCCGTCATCGGCGCGCCCCGGCCGGGCGCGCGGGCGGGGCCCGCCCGGCGTCGGGGCGGCCGGTCACGGCGTCTCCTCCACGGCGGGCTCGCGCCAGAGCAGGCGGTGCAGGAGATGCTCGCCCTCCAACCCCTTCAGGACCGCGTGCACGGGATCGTCGAAGGCGAGCCCCGGCCCGTCGCCGCCCATCAGGCGCGTCGCCTCCGAGACCCGGATCTCGTCCGGCGCCGCCGCCGCGGCGATGCGGGCGGCCTTGTTGACCACGCCGCCGAGCACGTCGTCCACGGTCCGCACGAGGTCGCCGGTATGCAGTCCGATGCGCATGTGGAGCCGCGGCTCGGTCGCGAGCGCGGCGTTCGCGCGCTGGATCTCGGCGGCCGCGCCCATCGCCGCGCGGGCCGAGGCGAAGGACGAGAGGGTGCCGTCCCCGAGCGACTTGGCCAGCGTGCCGCCCGCGGCCTCCACCCGGGCCGTGACCAGGCCGACATGCTCGCGCACGATCCGGCTCCAGGCCGCGTCGCCGGCCGCGGCGGCGAGGGGCGTGCTGTCGACGAGGTCGGTGAACATGATCGAGGCGATGCCGGTCTCCGCGATCTCCAGCCGCCGGGCCGAGACGGCGGAGGCGAGCTCCTCGAGGCTGCGCGACTCGTATCCCATCGCCTCGATGTTCGGGGTCGGGGTGGAGTGGTGGAAATGCACGATGCGCCAGATCCCCTCCTCCAGCGAGAGGACGAAGCTGCTGCGCATCGGCGAGCGCTTGTTCGCCTCGGGCTGGTGGACGGTGTAGGTCGCATGGGCCCAGCCGACGGCGCCGGCCTCCCAGCCGACGGCCGCGACGTCCTCGACCGTCAGCCCGGCCTGCCCGTCGGTGAAGGCCGCGAAGGCCTGGCGCATCGCCTCGGCGCCGAAGACCTCGCCCGCGTCCGTCCCGACATAGGAGAGGGCGGCCGAGCGCGAGAACAGGCCCG
>DATFKM010000299.1:0-19621 GCA_035268645.1 Paracoccaceae bacterium
CAGCGTCCCGCCATGCCCCCGCGCGATGTCCAGCGCGATGGCGAGCCCGAGTCCGACCCCGCCGCCCCGGTCCTGATTCCGCGCCGCGTCGAGGCGGGCGAAGGGCCGCAGCGCACGCTCCCGCTCCCGCTCCGGAATGCCGGGGCCGTCGTCCTCCACCACGAACTCGACCCAACCGCGGCCGACGCGCAGCGAAGCGAGGCAACGCGAGCCGTAACGCGCTGCGTTGGCCATGAGATTCGCCAGAGCGCGACGCACCTCGCCATCCCGAAGGACAGGCTCGGCGGCCTCGGCCCCGGGCTCCCACTCGACGTCCAGGACCGCGCCGGTCCGCCGCGCGTCCGCCGCCGCCGCCTCCAGCAGCGCGAGGGCCGCGACCGGCTCCGCCGTCTCGCCCTGTCCGCCGCGGGCGTAGTCGAGAAAGGCGTCGAGCATCCGCTCCATCTCGTCCACGTCGCGCCGCAACTCCTCCGTCTCAGAGCCCTCTTCGGCCATCGCCAGCGCCAGCTTCATGCGGGTCAGCGGCGTCCTCAGATCGTGGCTGACGCCATAGAGCATGTTGCTCCGCTGCTCGATCGCCCGCTCGATCCGGCGCCGCATGTCGAGGAACGCGGCCCCCGCCCGGCGCACCTCCTCCGCGCCGGCCGGCCGGAACGGCTCGGCCCGGCCCTTGCCGAAGGCCTCCGACGCCGCGGCGAGCTCGCGGATCGGCCGCACCTGATTGCGCAGGAACAGAACGGCGACGACGGTCAGCAGAACCGCCGTCGCGACCATCCACACCAGCAGGATATGCGGATTCGACGCGATCGTCCGCTTGCGCGGGATCAGCGCCCTGAGCGCGCCCAGCTCCGTCGCGATCCGGACGTCCGCCGCCCCCTCGTGGCTCTCGAGGTCGACGGACATCGCCCGGTCCACCACCTCTTCCAGCGTGGCGGCCAGCGCATCGCCCGAGACGTCGTAGAACGGCGCCCGCCGCCCCGGATCCACCTCCGCGCCCGGATCGAGAGCCAGGGTCAGCCCCAACGGCCGGGCCAGAGCCTCGAGCCTCGCGCGTGCGTCCTCGACGGTCTCCGCCCTCTCCACCTGTTCGATGGCATAGCGCAGCTCCAGCCCCACGGCGCCGGCCATCTGCTCCGTCACGCCGGCGTAGTGGCGCTGGACGAACAATCCCGCGACGACCAGCTGCAGCAGCACGATCGGCGCCAGCAGGATCACCAGCGCCCGCCCATAAAGGCTGCGCGGCAGGTATCGCTTGTGGAGGTTCGCCATGCGCCCCAAGCTGCCGCGCGCGCCCGTCCCGCGCAACGCCGAGAAAGGAGCCCGATGACCGCCGCGCCCGACCCCTTCGACCGCGATCCGACCGCGCGCCACGAAACCCCTGAGCGGATCGAGCCCGGCCTGCGGCGGATCACCTGCGCCAACCCCTCGCCGATGACCTTCACGGGAACGCAGACCTACCTGCTCGGCGAAGGCGCGGTGGCGGTGGTCGATCCCGGTCCGGCGGCGCCCGCCCATCTCGAGGCGATCCTCGCCGCGCTCGGCCCGGAGGAGCGGGTGGAGGCGATTCTGCTCACCCACACCCATGTAGACCACTCGCCCGGCGCCGCGGCGCTGAAGGCCGCCACCGGCGCCCCGACGGTGGCCTTCGGACCGCACGGCGAGGGCATGACGGCGCGGATGCGCGCCCTCGCAGCCTCCGGCGCCGATCTCGGCGGGGGAGAGGGGGCGGACCGAACCTTCCGGCCCGACCGCATGCTGGCCGACGGCGAGCGGCTGGAGGGCGGAAGCTGGGCGGTCACGGCGATCCACACGCCCGGCCACCTCTCGAACCATCTCTGCTTCGCGGCGGAGGCCGAGGGGCTCGCGCCCGGCGTCGTGCTCTCGGGCGACCACGTCATGGCCTGGGCGACGACGATGGTCAGCCCGCCCGACGGCGACATGGCCGCCTTCATGGCCAGCCTGCGCCGGATGCAGGGCCGCGGCGACCGCGTGTTCCACCCCGGCCACGGCGCCCCGGTGCGCGACCCGGAGACGATGATCGCCCACCAGATCGCCCATCGCGAGGGGCGCGAGCGCCAGATCCTCGACGCACTGCCCGGCGCCGGCGTCGGGGCCAGTCCGGCCGAACTCACCGCCCGAATCTACGCCGACGTCGACCCGGCGCTGCATGGCGCGGCGGCGCGCAACGTGCTGTCCCACCTTATAGGATTGGTGGAGACCGGTCGCGCGGAGCACGACGGCCCGCTTTCGCCTCGGAGCCGCTTCCGCCTCGCCTGACCGTCGAGCCCCGACGGCCGGCGCTCCCGCCCCGCCGACGTCTCCCTTGCGGGAGACGTCGCGAGGTTGGGCCGGGCGGCGCCGTGGGGGTCCTTCGGACCCGTCACGGCGCCGCGGGCGCGCCGATCGAGGCGACGGCGTCGGGGCGGCGGACCGCGTCGCCCCGAACCTCCGCCCGACGCGGACGATCCTCGGCGATCTTCGGAAGCCTCGTCCTCACCCGCAGATCTGCTGAAGGGCGATCCAGCCCGCATCGTCCAGAACCGGATCGTACGCGCCATCGCCCACATGGTCCGCGGACCGCGCCGCCTCGGCCCGCGCCTCGAGATCGGGATGGCTCGCGAAATGCTTCGCGAAGCCCTCCGCCCCGGCGCCGCGGTCGGCGAGGCTCTCGAAGAAGCCGGCGAGGGCGGAGGCCGGCAAGCCGGCCTCGCCCAGCAATCGGTGGGCGTAACGATCCGCCGCCGTCTCCGCCTCCCTCGAATAGGCGGCCGAGATCGCGGCCTCCGCGGTGGCGACCACCACCGCGCCGCCGACGAAGTCGCCCACGAAGAGGCCGAGCAGCCCAGCCGTGCCCGCCCGTCGAAGCGCCGAGCGCAGCGGATCGCGCGCCGCGACGTGACCGAGCTCGTGCGCCAGCACCGCCGCCACCTCCTCCGGACCCTCGGCCGCGTCGATCAGACCGGAAAGGATCACGATCCGCCCGCCCGGCACCGCGAAGGCGTTGAGCGTCGGGCTGCGCCAGACCGAGACCTTCACCGGCGTCTCCAACGGCGCCGCCTCGGTGAGCCGCAGCGTCATCCGCGCCAGCGCCGCGCGCCCGGCCGGCGCCGCGCAGACCTCGCCCCCGCCCATGAGCGGACCGATCCGCTCCAGCACCGCGTCGCCCAGCGCCGCGGCGCGTTCCGGCGGGATCATCGGCGCCAATCGCTCCGCCAGGGCCGGCACGATCACGAAGACCAGCAGCGCGATCGAGGTCAGCGCCCCCGCGGCCCAGAGCGCCACGCGTCGCCAGCTGCCGTTCGAGGGCGCCGCCCTGTCGAGATCGGGGCACACCGCGCGGATCGCCTCGATCATCTCCGGGTCGCGCAGCACCAGCCGCTCGTCGCCGTCGACGTCCGGCGTCAGGCGCAGCGTCCCCGGCTCGCCCGGGGCGTCGATACGGCGAAGGCCCGCCAGCGCCCAATGCGCCAGCGGCGTCTCGTCGAACCCGTAGAGGGTCAGCGAGGACCGGCCGAACTTCACGATCACCTCGCGAGGCCGCGCCGTCTCCCCATCCCACCAGTCGCCCACGGCCTCGAGCCGCGCGTACCGCGCCAGCGCCGTCGCCGGAGGCTCCCGTCGCTTCGCCATGCCTCAGATCCCGATGTCCACGTCCAGCGCCTCGGCGAAGCCGCCGGCCTCCTCCGCCGCGTCGCGCGGGCGCTGCCGCGCTGCGTCGAGGGCCCCGGCCCGGTGCAAGGTCAGGCTCCCGGCATAGGCCCGGATCAGCGGGCGCACCAGCGCGACTTCCCGTACCACGCCGAAGCCGACGAAGCCGAGCGCGTAGGCGACGGCCAGCGTCGCCACCGCCGGGCCCTGCGTCTCCGGCGTCAGCCAGCCGCCTGCGGTCTCGAAGCCGAAGGCGGCCGCCGTCGCCAGACCCAGCGTCAGCACCAGCAGCGCATAGGCGATGCCGGCCACGAGGCGGATCCGGATCAGCCGCCCCGCCCGCAGATCGGAGGAGAAGCGCGCCCCGCCCAGCGTCAGCCCGCCGGAGAGCACGCGATGCGCCGCCGCCTCGTAGCGTTGCCAGAGCAGCCAGACCGCGGCCACGGTCGCCGCACCGAGCGCCACGGTCGTGACCGGCCGGCCGGTCGGCGGCGGGGCCGGCCCGCCCCGCGCCTCGAGGGCGGCCGAGACGCTCTCCCAGCCGACGGCGACCGTCGCCGCCAGCCCCGCCGCGCCGACGCCCCAGAGCAGGAGCCAGGGCCCCATCAACGCCCGCCAGCCGCCTCCCTGCACGAAGCCCTGGTCGCCCCAGAAGGTCCGGTCCATCACGTAGCGGCGGAGCGAGAGCTGCATCGCCGGACGCGCAAGCCCCAGCGTCGCGACCAGCGCCAGCGCCCAGAGCGTGCCGCGCAGCGCGTAGCCCCAGGCGCCGCCCGCCGCCATGCCGAAGCGCAGCCCCCGCCAGCGCGTCCGCGCCGCGCGATAGCGGCGCGCCTTGTAGCCCGCGAAGAACCAGAGCGGGAGCAGCACCGGCAGCGCCGCGTTGAAAGCGGTCTCCGGCGCGAAGCCCGCCGTCAAGCCGCCGAACACGAGCGCCAGATTGGCGACGCCGAGCAGCAGACCGAGCGCCACCGCCGCGATCAGGAAGCCGAGCAGAAGCTCCACCCCGCGGCCGGTGTATTCGAGCGCCTCGCCGCCGATGCGGATGGCGCTCCAGTGGAAGCGCCGCAGCCGCGTCAGGTACCAGAAGCGCCACACGCCGAGCGTCAGAAGCGTCAGTCCGTTGCCGACGAAGGCGATCCGACCGAGACGCCCCGGCGGTCCGGCGTAGACGGGGCGCAGGCTCGCCTCCGCCGCCGGTTCCCGAGATCCGTCCGTCCCCGCCGCCGCGTCCATGACGGCGACCCTACCCGCCGACCGGCGCCGGGTCGACGTCAGAAGCCGGCGCCGAGGTCGAGCGCGTCGGCGAAGCCCTCGGCGTCGCGGTTGGCGCCGCGGGCCCGGCCGCGGCCGTCCTCCAGCGTCTCCAGCCCGTGCACCGTGAGGCTCGCGCAGACATGGGCGTGGATGCGCTTGGCGTAGACCGCCGTCCAGAGCCACATGGTGAACACCGTGGAGATCGCGTAGGTCACGCCGGCGCCGAGAAACAGCATCGCCTGCGCGCGCCACGAGCCCATGGCGCCGAACAGCGTCTCGCCCAGCCGGTCCAACTGCGGCACGCCGAGGCCGGCCGTCCCCTTCGACTCGATGGCGACGGCGCCGATCACCGCGAGGACCATCACCGCGACCGAGAGCAGCCAGACGCCGATCCCCGGCCAGATGTTCCGCCCGAGCACCGCCACCAGCCCGTCCACCAGGCTCCAGACCGAGAAGTCGCAGTCCGCCCGCGCTCCCCGAAGACGGCGCGCGCGCCAGAACAGCCGCGTCTCCGCCGCCCGATAGGCGAGCCAGAGCAGCCCCAGCACCGGAACCGCGACCAGGATCCCGATCCCTCCGGCCGCCGCCGCCGCCATCTCCGGCGCGAAGCCGAGCGCGCCGCCCGCCGCGCCCGCGACATCTCCGAACGCCGCCCGCCCCGCGGGAAGCGCCAGCGTCGCCGCGCCGCCCGCCGCGAGGCACCAGAGCGGCAGCCAATGCAGGAACAGCCCGCGCGACGAGCCCTCGAACCCGAAGCGCTCGCGGCCCCAGAGGGTGCGGCGCGTCAGGTGCCGCTCCCGCGCCCAGCGCCAGATCGGGAAGGCCAACCCCGCGCTCAGCACCACCGCCGGCAGCCACAGCAGCCAGAGGCCCACCAGCGAGAGGCCCGAGCCCTCCATCCCGAAGCGCAGGCCTCGCCAGCGCGTGCGGCTCAGCCGGTAGCGGCGCGCGCGGAACATCGCGTACTGGAACAGCGGCGGCAGACCCAGCCCCGCCGCCACCGCGAGCGGCAGCATCTCCGTCGGCGCGCCGCCGAGATCGGGCAGCGTCGGCATCGCCGCCAGACCCAGGAAGGTCAGCGAGAGCTGCGCCGTCGCCAGCATCGCGCCGAGGAACACGATCGCGATCAGCGCGCCGAGCAGCAGTTCCACCCCCCGGCCGAGATACTCCAGCGGTTCGCCGTCGAGTTCGGTGTGGGACCAGACGACCTGCCGCTGCTCCGTCGTCTGCCAGAAGCGCCAGACGCCCAGGGTCAGCACCGTGATCAGCCCGTGCAGCACCACGACGCCGCTCAGCAGGCCGCGGTCGTCCTTGAACAGCACGTCGCCGGAGCGCGCCGGGGCGCCGCCGCGCGGGGGCGGCGCGGCCTCGGCCGGCGGGGCCGGGGGCGCCTCGGGCGGGCCGGCCTCGTCCTCGACGCGGGCCGGATCGGGCGCGTCCGGCTCGGGCGCGCTCGCGTCGTCGTCGAAGAGGAAGGCGGGGCGGTCCTGAACCACGTCGCCGAACAGCTCGGCGATGGGCTCGTGATCCCGGCGGATACGCTTCGCGGCCATGAAAACTCACGCGGACTGACGACACTCGGCGCACGCTAGCAGGAAATGAAGCCCGAATGAACAGAAAAGGGCGGCGGAGCCCGCTCCGCCGCCCTTTCGTTCCGTTTCGGTGCGGTTTCAGGCCGCCAGCGCGTCGCTCCGCGACAGCCGCGCGAGCGCGTCCGCCGGTGGCGCGAATCGCGCGCCCCAGCGCTGGGTCAGCGTCTCCGCCCGGCTCCGGAACGCCTCCAGCCCCTCGCCGCGCGCGAACTGGATCGCCCCGCCGGTCGAGGCCGGGAAGCCGAAGGCGAAGATCGAGCCGATGTTGCCGTCCCGTTCCGAGGTCAGCACGCCTTCCTCGAGGCAGCGCAGCGTCTCCAGCGACATGCGGTAGAGCAGCCGGTCGCGCGCCTCCTCCAGCGTCACGGCCTCCGACCGCTCGGCGAGATCCGAGAGGCCGGGCCAGAGCCGCCGCCCCCCCTCGCCGTAGTCGTAGAAGCCGCCGCCGTAGTGTCGGCCGCCGCGCCCGGCCGCGAGCATCTTCGCGACCACCGCGGCCGTCGCGGTCTTGTCGGCCGGGAAGCCGTTCTCGACGCCGAGGCGCTCGTCCAGCATCCGGTGCGCCTCGGCCACCTTGTTGGAGAGCTCGAGCGAGACCTCGTCGAACACCTGCAGCGGGCCGACCGGCATCCCGGCGACCCAGCCGGCCCGCTCGATCAGCGCCGGCGAGGCGCCGTCGCGCAGAAGCGCGCAGCCCTCGTCGAGATAGGTGCCGAAGACGCGCGAGGTGAAGAAGCCGCGCCCGTCGTTGACCACCACCGGGATCTTGCCGATCGCCTGCACGTAGTCGAACGCCTTGGCCAGCGTCTCGTCGGAGGTCTTCTCGCCCCGGATGATCTCCACCAGCCTCATCTTCTCGACCGGCGAGAAGAAGTGCAGCCCCACGAACCGCTCCGGCTCCGGGCAGGCCTCGGCCAGCAGGCCGATCGGCAGCGTCGAGGTGTTGGAGCCGTAGATCCCCCCCTCCGCCAGTGCCGGAAAGGTCTCGGCGATGATCCTCTCCTTGAGCGCGAGGTCCTCGAACACCGCCTCGACGATCACGTCGGGCGTGCCGAGCGCGTCGTTGGTCGAGGCGCAGAGCAGCTTCGCCGCCGCGTCGCGCCGCTCCGCGCTCAGCCGGCCCTTCTTCGCGGCCCCGTCCAGCAGCGCCACCGCCTTTTCGCGCCCGCCCTCCGCCTTCTCCGGACTGCGATCCGTCACCACCGCCGAGATCCCGCGCGTCGCGTGCGCATGGGCGATGCCCGAGCCCATCATCCCGGCGCCCAGCACCGCGGAGCTCTTCGGCGCCCAGCGCGGCGCTTCGGGGCGGGAGCCGCCCTTGTTCAGCGCCTGCATCTGGAAGAAGAACGCCGTGGTCATGTTCTTCGCCTCCTGCGAGCGCACCACGCCGCAGAAGCGCCGGCTCTCGAAGCGCAGGGCCGAATCGAAGCTCATGCGGAGCGAGTTCGCGGCGACGTCGAGGATCGCCTCGGGCGCCGGGATCAGGCCCCGCGTCTCCTTGATCAGCATGGTCGGCGCGAAGGCGATGACCTGGCGCACCTTGGGGTGCTGCGCGCCGCCGCCGGGATGCACGAAACCCTTGCGGTCCCAAGGCTGCACGGCCGAGTCCGGGCTGGCCTTGATCCAGTCCTTGGCGGCGGGGATCAGATCCTCCCGCGTCGGCACCATCTCGTCGACGAGGCCGAGCTTCAGCGCCTCCTCCGGCTTGTGCGGCCGGCCCCGCAGAAGCACGGGAAGCGCCTTCTCCAGCCCGATCAGCGCCGGAATTCGGACGCAGCCGCCGGCGCCGGGCAGGAGGCCGAGCGTCACCTCCGGCACGCCGACCGTCGCCTTCGGATCGTTCACCACGATGCGGCGGTTGCAGGCGAGGCATATCTCGTAGCCTCCGCCGAGCGCGGCGCCGTTGATGGCGGCGACCACCGGAACCGGGAGCCTCTCCAGCCGGCGGAGGAAGCCCTTGCCCTCCTCCACCCAGGCGAAGAAGTCGGCGCCGGCCTCGGTCTCGGCCACCAGCATCGTCAGGTCGCCGCCGGCGAAGAAGGTGGATTTGGCGGAGGCGAAGACGACGCCCGCAAGCCCCTGTTCGGCCTCGAGCCTCTCGACCGTCTCCTTCATCGCGTCGCGGTAGGCGGCGTTCATCACGTTGGCGCCGCCGGGCATGTCCATGGTGACGACGACGATTCCGTCTCCGTCCTTCTCGTAGCGGAACATGGCTTGGAGTCCCTCCCTCGGGGGGTCGTTGTTCTGGTATCGTTCCCGCGCGTGCGGGGCGCCCGGAAGACGCCCCGCCGCGTCCTCAGACCCGCTCGATGATCGAGGCGATGCCCATGCCGCCGCCGACGCACATGCAGAGGAGCGCGCGCTTCAGGTTCCGCCGCTCCAGCTCGTCGAGCATGGTCGAGATCAGGCAGCCGCCCGTGGCGCCGAGCGGGTGGCCCATGGCGATGGCGCCGCCGACCACGTTCAGCTTCTCGTCCGGCACGTCGAGGTCCCGCTGAAGCCGCAGCGCCACCGAGGCGAAGGCCTCGTTGATCTCCACCAGGTCGATGTCGTCGATGGTCAGCCCGGCCTTGGCCAGCGCCTTCCTCGAGGCCGGGCCGGGGCCCGTCAGCATGATCGTCGGCTCCGTCGCGGTCAGCGCGATGGAGACCACGCGGCCGCGGGGCGTCAGCCCGAGCTCCTTGCCCGCCTTCTCGTTGCCGAGCAGCACCAGCGAGGCCCCGTCGACGATGCCCGAGGAGTTGCCCGGCGTGTGGACGTGGTCGATGCGCTCCACCTCCGGATACTTGCGCAGCGCGATGGCGTCGTAGCCCGCCTCGCCCATCGCCGCGAAGCTCGCCTTCAGGGCGCCGAGCTTCTGCATGTCGGTGTCGGGCTTGATGAAGTCGTCCCGCTCCAGGATCGCGAGGCCGTTCTCGTCGCGCACCGGCGCCACGGAGCGGTCGAACCAGCCCGAATCCCGCGCATGCGCCGCGTTCTTCTGGGAGCGCACCGCGAAGGCGTCGACGTCGTCGCGGCTCCAGCCCTCCATCGTCGCGATCAGGTCGGCGCCGATGCCCTGCGGCACGAAGCCGGTCCTGATGTTGGTCTCCGGGTCCTCGGCCATCGGCCCGCCGTCCGAGCCCATCGGCACGCGGCTCATGCTCTCGTAGCCGCCGGCGACGACCAGATCCTCCCAGCCCGAGGCCACCTTGGCCGCGGCGGTGTTCACCGTGTCGAGGCCCGAGGCGCAGAAGCGGTTGACCTGCGCGCCCGCCACGCTCTCGGCCCAGCCGGCCTTCTGCAGGGCGATCTTGGGCAGCACTCCGCCCTGCTCGCCCACCGGCATCACGCAGCCGAGCATCACGTCGTCGACGCGGCTCGTGTCGAGGTCGTGGCGCCCCTGCATCTCGGTCAGAAGCGAGGTCACGAGGTCGATCGGCTTGACCTCGTGCAGGGTTCCGTCCGGCTTGCCCTTGGAGCGGGGCGTGCGGATCGCGTCGTAGATGTAGGCGTGCTCGGCCATCACGCGGCCTCCGGATGTTCGTAGCCCATGGCCTGGAGCTTCCTGCGAAGCTCCAGCTTCGAGATCTTGCCCGTCGCGGTATGCGGCAGGGCGTCGAGGTAGATGACGTCGTCGGGCAGCTGCCACTTGGCGAAGTGCTCGCCGATCAGGGCCAGGATCTCCTCCTTCGGCGGCCGCGCGCCGTCGACGCCGACGACGCACAGGATCGGCCGCTCCGACCATTTCGGATGCGGCACGCCGATCGCCGCCGCCTCGGCCACCTGCGGATGGCTGACGGCCGCGTTCTCGAGGTCGATGGAGCTGATCCACTCCCCGCCCGACTTGATCACGTCCTTGGAGCGGTCGGTGATTCGGACATAGGCGTTCGGGTCGATGGTCGCGACGTCGCCGGTGTCGAACCACTGGCCCTCGCCCACCGCGTCCTCGTCCTTCTGGTGGTAGCGCTTGACCACGCCCGGCCCGCGGATCAGCAGCCGTCCCTGCTCGCCCGAACCCCAGGCGATCTCCTTCTCGTCGTCGTCCACGATCTTGATGTCGACGCCGTAGGGCGGGTGGCCGACGGTGGTCTGCACCTCGAGCTTCTTCGCCTCGTCGAGGTCCGCCACCTCCGGCGTGAAGGTGCAGACGGTGCCGAGGGGCGAGGTCTCGGTCATGCCCCAGGCGTGGACGACGAAGACGCCGTATTCCTTCTGGAACGCCTCGATCACCGCCCGCGGGCAGGAGGAGCCGCCGATCACCGTGCGCTTGAGGCTGGAGAACGTCAGCCCCTCCTTGCGCAGGTGCTGCAGCATGGCGAGCCAGATCGTCGGCACCGCCGCCGTCACCGTCACGCCGGTCTCCAGCATCTCGTAGAGCGCGGGGGAGCTCATGTCCCGGCCCGGCATCACCATCGCCGAGCCCGAGAGCGGGGCCGTGTAGGCGAGGCCCCAGCCGTTGGCGTGAAAGAGCGGCACCACCGGCATGATCACGTCGCGCGAGGAGAGGCCGAGGCAGTCGGGGTGCGAGGCGTAGAGCGCGTGCAGCACGTTGGAGCGATGCTCGTAGAGCACGCCCTTCGGGTTGCCCGTGGTGCCGGAGGTGTAGCAGAGCCCGCAGGGGTCGCGCTCGTCGCCCGGCGCCCAGGCGAAGTCGCCGTCCTGCTCCTCCACCCACTCCTCGTAGCAGATCGCGCCCGGAAGCGTCGTCTCCGGCATGTGCGCGCGGTCGGTGAGGACGATGTAGTGGCGCACGCCGCCCAGCTTGGGCAGCAGCCGCTCGATCACCGGCACCAGGTCCGCGTCGACCATGATGGCGCGGTCCTCGGCGTGGTTGACGATGTAGTCGAGCTGCTCCTCGAACAGACGCGGGTTCAGCGTGTGCAGGATGCAGTTCGCGCCGGAGACGCCGTACCACACCTCCATGTGCCGCGGCGTGTTCCAGGCCATCACCCCGACGGCCTCGCCCGGCTTCAGGCCGAGCTTGACGAGCCCTTGCGCGACCTTGAGCGCCCGCGCGCGGATGCCGCTCCAGGTCGACTCGGCCATGCCGCCCTCGGCCGTGCGGCCCCGCACCGCCCGGTCCGGGTGATAGCGCGCGGCATGGTCGATGATGGTGGAGACGCGCAGCGGCCAGTCCTGCATGGCCCCGATCATGGTCCGTCCTCCCTGAGACATGGTTTGCGGGGACGTTATCATCTCGCGCTCCGAGGGGAAGAGCCGGCTGGACCGGCGTGCGCAGGGGGCTAATGTCGGAAGGGGACAAGTCAGGGAGGTCCGCCATGATCCGCATCGTCGCCGCCGCCGCGTTCGCGCTCGCCGCCGCGCCCGCGCCGGCCGAGGAGGTCCGCTACGAGGTCGGCGGAGAGACCTTCGTCGGCTGGTTCGAAGGGGTCGACGCGCCCCGCGGCCTGGTCCTGATCGTGCACGACTGGGACGGGCTGACCGACTACGAGAAGCGCCGCGCCGGGATGCTGGCCGAAATGGGCTACGACGCCTTCGCCGTGGACCTCTTCGGCCCGGACACGCCGACCGAGACGATGGAGCACCGCCGCGCCGCCACCGGCGCGCTCTACGGCGATCGCGCGCGGATGCGCGCGCTGCTCGAGGGCGGGCTGGTCGCCGCGCGGGTGGCGAGCACCGCCGAGAGCGTCGTCGCGATGGGCTACTGCTTCGGCGGCGCCGCGGTGCTGGAGATGGCGCGGGGCGGCCTCGGCGACGACGTCGAGGGCTACGCGACCTTCCACGGCGGCCTCTCGACGCCCGAGGGTCAGGGCTATTCGTCCGATACGCCGCCGATCCTGGTGATGCACGGCGGCGCCGACAGCTCGATCACGATGGACGACGTGGCGGCGCTGTCGCGGGAGCTGGAGGGGGCGGAGACGACCTACGAGATCCAGGTCTATTCCGGCGCCCCGCACGCCTTCACCGTCTTCGGCTCCGACCGCTATCAGGAGCGCGCCGACATCGAGAGCTGGGAGGCCTTCAGCGACTTCCTCGAGACGCGCCTCGGCGGTTGAGCGCGGCCCGGGGCGCGCGGGCGGCGAACATCGCGTCCGGCCCGCGCGTCCCCCGGCTCAGAAGAATTCCACCTCGACGTCGAACTTGTCGAGGAACTTCCTGACGTTCTTGCGGACGCTCTTCTCCGCGTCCGCCTCGGCCTTGCAGATCCGCACCTTGCGGAACGCCGACGCGAACGGCATTTCCGCGTGGACATGCCCCTCGACGTACGACGTCGAGCCGAGACGGTAGGCCGTCTTGGCCGCGGCGCAGGTCTGACCCTTGGTGAACTTGCCGTCCACCACGTCGATCAGAAGGCTGAGCATCGGATCCGACATGTTGGCGACCAGCCGGCGCATGGCGTGGTAGGTCGCCATCTTCGTGCCCTGCACATGGGCTCCGTCGTTCGCGCATTTCGCCATGACGTCCCGGGCGCTCGACACGTCGTCGAAGCTGTCGGTGTGGATGAAGGTCATGTTCGGCTTGAGCCAATCCGCCAGAACGAAATGCGAGCGGCCCCACTGCGCGCCCATGCCGTCGATCAGGTCCGGATAGTTGACCGAGCAATAGCGCGGCCTGACCAAGCCGCGGAAATCGTCACTCGTGAGGTCGGCGTAACGTTCGATCCGACGGTAGGCGCAGATCTCGCCCTTGCTCGCCTTCTTCCTCTTGATCCCCAGTTTTTCGGCGTAGCGGAACATCTTCATCTCGACGTCGTTCCGCGTGTCCCCCATCGGAGCGCCTGTCGGGCGCATCGTCTCGAACTTCGTGGTGTACTTGTCGCCCCACTTCGTATCGCCGAAGAACTCCTGCGCCTTGAAATTGATGTTCAGATTCGCGTCGCGAAGCCGTGCGACCGCCGCATCGAGCCTGGCGTCCACGCGCCGGCGCACGGACCGGTCCTTGCGCCAGCCGTCGGCGTCGCCATGGCGAAGCCTGCCGATCCGCGAGCGCGCCAGAACCTTGTCGCGGAACTGCGTCGTCTCGACCGCCTTGTTGGTGAGCGCCGCGACCTCCTGCATCGCCATGCGGGCCTCGACCAGCCTGCGCTCCTCCTCGCCGATCTTCGGCATCTCGCGGTCCCTTCGCCATCTCGTCACGCAGACAGCATCCGTTCGGCGCCGTCGTCCGTCAACGCCGTCTCCGACCGAGACCGGACGCTCACGCCCGGGGATGGGCGGCGGCGTAGACCTCCATCAGCCGGGCCTCGTCGACGCCGGTGTAGACCTGCGTCGTCGACAGGCTCGCATGACCCAGCAGAGCCTGGATCGCCCTGAGATCCCCCCCGGCCGAGAGCAGATGCGTCGCGAAGGCGTGGCGCAGCGCGTGCGGCGTGGCCGAGGCCGGCAGGCCCAGCGCCTGCCGCGCCCGCTCCATCCGCTTCTGCACCATGCGGGGCGACAAGGCCCCGCCCCTCGCGCCGCGGAACAGCGCGAGGTCCGGCGCCTCGGGCCAGGGCGAGGCGGCGCGATACGTCTCCACCGCCGCCCGCGCCGCCGGCAGCACCGGCACGATCCGCTCCCGCCCGCCCTTGCCGCGGACGCGCAGCGTCTCCGGCAGCGGCGCGTCGCGGCCGCTCAGCGCCAGCGCCTCCGAGATGCGCAGCCCGCAGCCCCAGAGCAGCGTCAGCACGGCGGCGTCGCGCAGCGCCGTCCAGTCGGCGGCGTCCTCCGGGGCGATCAGCGCGCGCGCCGCCTCCGCCTCCACCGGGCGCGGCAGCCGGGCCGGCGCCTTCGGCCCGCGCGCCGCCAGAACCCGCGGCGCCTCGATCCCCTCCGCCTCCGCCAGCCAGCGAAAGAAGCTCCGCACCGCCGAGAGCCGCCGCGCCAGCGACCGGGCCGAAAGCCCGCGCCCCCGCTCGGAGGCCATCCAGGCGCGCAGCTCTCCGGTCCCGATCTCGGCCAGCGCCCGCGGCGCCGGCGCCTCGCCCAGATGCCCCGTCAGGAAGGCGAGGAAGCCCTTCACGTCGCGCCGATACGCCGCCAGCGTCGCCGGAGAGGCCCCGCGCCCCGCGCCCATCCAGCGCAGCCAGCGCGTCACCAGCGCCTCCGCCGCCGCATGCGCGGCCGGCGGCCCGCCACCAGCGCCTGCGCTCACCCGCCGCCCCCCGCCCCGGGCCGGGCGCCCCTCGCGGATCCGCCCGTGGCGGATCGGCGGCGGCGCGAGGGGGGTCGATCCCCCCGAGCGGCGCAGCCCCCGCCGAAGGGCGCGACGCCGGCCGGGGTCACGCGGCGGAGACCCAGCGCCGCACGGCCCGCGCCACGACCCCGCCGAAGAACTCGAGCAGGTCCCCCGCCTGGTCCGCCGTGAAGCGCTCCGGATCGCGCGCCCCGAAGGCGAGCAGCCCCGGCCGCGCCCGCGGGCCGAAATCCAGCCGCACCAGCGCCTCCGAGCCCAGCGTCGCCACCTCCGGCCCGAACAGCCGCGCCGAATCGGGCCCGATCGGGCGCAGCGCCACGCTCCGCTCCGGCCCGTCCGCCTCGCGCCCCGGCGCCAGCAGCGCCGCGACCTCGCCCGGCGCCAGCGCCACAAGCGGCGGGTCGATCGCGCCGCCGCTCTCGGTCTCCAGCGCCACGCGCACCGCATCGACGCCGAGGATGCCGGGGATCTCAGCCCGCAGCGCCGTCAGCACGCCGGAGAACGCCGTCGGCTCCAGCACCGCCAGCGCCGCCCGGTGGATCGACTGCGCCCCGGCGAGGTTCTCCCAGGCCGCCGCCACCACCGTCCGATGCGTCTCCTCGAGGCGCGAAAGCCGCCCCTCCAGCCGGTCGAGCAGCGCCCCGCGCAGGTCCACCACCTTGCGCGCGCCCGCCGGCGCCTCCGCCGGGTGCGCGGCCAGCAGCGCGCGCACCAGATCCGCGTCCTCCAGCACCGCCGCGGGGTCGGCCATCACCGCCGCCTTCAGCGCCGCGCGCGGGTCCGCGACCGGCGCGGCCTCCGCCGCCTCCCCGCTCACAGGATGCTCTGCCCGGTCTTCGCCCAGTCGGCGAGGAACGCGGCCAGCCCCTTGTCGGTCAGCGGATGCGAGGCGAGCGCGCGCAGCGTCGCCGGCGGCATGGTCGCGACGTCGGCGCCCATCTTGGCGGCGTCCTTCACATGGTTCACGGTGCGGATCGAGGCGGCGAGGATCTCCGTCTCGAAATGATAGTTGTCGAAGATCTGGCGGATGTCGGCGATCAGCTCCATGCCGTCGAGGCCGGCGTCGTCCAGCCGGCCGATGAACGGCGAGACGAAGCTCGCCCCCGCCTTCGCCGCCAGCAGCGCCTGAGGCGCCGAGAAGCAGAGGGTCACGTTGACCATCCTCCCCTCGTCCGACAGCGTCTTGCAGGCGCGCAGGCCGTCCCAGGTCAGCGGCACCTTGACCGCGATGTTGTCCGCGATCCCCGCGAGCTTGCGCCCCTCGGCGATCATCTGCTCCGCCTCGGTCGCCGCCACCTCGGCGCTCACCGGGCCGGGGACGAGATCGCAGATCTCCTTCGTCACCTCGGCGATGTCGCGCCCCGACCTGGCGATCAGGGAGGGGTTGGTGGTGACGCCGTCGACCATGCCCGTGGCGGCCAGCGCCCGGATCTCGTCGATTTCTGCCGTGTCCACGAAGAACTTCATGCGCCGCAGCCTCTTGTCAGCCGAAGTTGAGTCGGAGCCTAACGCAACGGCCGCGCCCTCGTCACCGCTTCGGCGACGGCGGCCCGGCCGGCGGGCCCGGAGCGTGGCATGACGGACGCAGCCCGCGGCCGCAAGGCGTCGTCCGGCGGCGGCCCGGCCCGCGCGCCGGCGCTCGATCTCGGCCCGCCGCCCTCCGGGGCCGGACCCGACGGGCGCTTTCCCGAAGGCGCGCTGATCGCCGTCCTCGCGCCGCTCCCCTTCGACCGGACGCTCGACTACCGCGCGCCCGAGGGCGGGGTCGCGCCCGGCGACTGGGTGGCGGTGCGGGTCGGCCCCAACGCGCATCTCGGCGTGGTCTGGGGGCCGGGATCGGGCGATCACCCGCCCGACAAGGTGCGCGCCGCCGGCGCCCGCGTCCCCCTGCCGCCGATGCCGGCCGAGACGCGGGACTTCCTCGACCGCGTCGCCGACTACACGCTGACCGAGCGCGGCATGGTCCTGCGCCTCGCGACCCGCGCGCCCGGCCTCGCGGAGCCGCCCGGAACCCGCACCGTGCTGGCGCGCGGGCGCACGACGCCCGAGCGGCTGACCGACGCCCGCGCCCGGGTCCTCGACGCGCTCGACGCCGCCGACGCGCCGCCGAGCCCGGCCGAGCTGGCGCGCGCCGCCGGCGTCTCCTCCGGCGTGGTCAAGGGACTGGTCGAGGCCGGGGCGCTGGCGCCGCGGGCCGCCCCGCGCGACGCGCCCTATCCCGCGCTCGACCCGGAGGCCGCGCCGCGCCCCCTCTCGCCGGCGCAGGCCGAGGCCGCGGCGGCGCTTCAGGGCGCCGTCGCCGCCCGGCGCTACTCCACCACGCTGCTGCGCGGCGTCACCGGCTCCGGCAAGACCGAGGTCTATCTCGAGGCCGTGGCCGAGTGCCTCCGCCAGGGCCGACAGGCGCTGATCCTGCTGCCGGAGATCGCGCTGACCGACGCCTTCCTCGACCGGTTCGTCGCCCGCTTCGGCGCCCTGCCCGCCGAGTGGCATTCCGCCGTGGGCGAGCGCGACCGCCGCCGCTGCTGGCGCGCCGTGGCGGCGGGCGAGGCTCGGGTGGTCGCCGGCGCCCGTTCCGCCCTGTTCCTGCCCTTCGCGGATCTCGGGCTGGTGATCGTCGACGAGGAGCACGACACCGCCTACAAGCAGGAGGAGGGCGCGCTCTACAACGCGCGCGACATGGGCGTGCTGAGGGCGGCCTGCACCGGGGCCGCCGTGGTGCTGGCCTCCGCCACGCCGAGCCTCGAGACCTGGGCCAACGCGGAGGCCGGCAAATACGCCCGCCTCGACCTGCCGGAGCGCTTCGGCCCCGCCGTGATGCCCGCGATCCGGGCGATCGACCTGCGCGCCGATCCGCCCGCCAAGGGCCGCTGGATCGCGCCGCCGCTGGTCGCCGCCGTGACGGCGCGGCTGGAGCGGGGCGAGCAGGCGCTTCTCTTCCTCAACCGCCGCGGCTACGCGCCCGTCACCGTCTGCCGCGCCTGCGGCGAGCCCGTGGGCTGCCCGCATTGCGACGCGACGCTGGTGGAGCACCGCTTCCGCGCCCGCCTGATGTGCCACCAATGCGGCTTCGAGCGGCGGATCCCGCCGCGCTGCCCCGCCTGCGACGCGGAGGACCGGCTCGCCCCCGTCGGCCCGGGGGTGGAGCGGCTGGCGGAGGAGGCGGCGGCGCGCTGGCCGGAGGCGCGGCTGGCCGTCATCTCCTCCGACATCGCCGAGAGCGCGACGGCGCTCCGCGCCCGCATCGCCGCCGTGGCGCGGGGCGAGGCGGACCTGATCGTCGGCACCCAGCTCGTCGCCAAGGGCCACAACTTCCCCGGCCTGACCCTCGTGGGCGTGGTCGACGCCGATCTCGGCCTCAAGGGCGGGGACCTGCGCGCGGCCGAGCGGACCTTCCAGCTGATGCGCCAGGTCGCCGGACGCGCCGGGCGGGCGGACCGCCCGGGCGAGGCGCTTCTGCAGACCCACGCGCCGGAGCATCCGGCCATCGCCGCCCTGCTCGACGGCGACGAGGAGGCGTTCCTGCGCGAGGAGGCCGCTCGCCGCCGCGACGCCGGGGCGCCGCCCTACGGACGCTATGCCGGCGTCGTCGTCTCCGGCCCCGACGAGGCGCGGGCCCGCCGCACGGCCGAGGCGCTGGGCCGGCTGACGGAACCCTTCGCGGCGATCGGCGCGACGCTCTACGGCCCCGCCCCGGCGCCGATCGCGCGCATCCGAGGACGCCACCGCTTCCGCCTTCTGGCGAAGTCGCCGCGCAGCGCCCCGCTGCAGTCCGCCCTCCGCGCCTGGCGCGACGCCGTCAGGCCGGAGCCCGGCGTCACCGTGCGCGTCGACGTCGACCCGCAGAGCTTCCTCTGACGCCGCCGCGTCCCCGCCTGTGATCTTCGTCACGGCGGAACCTGTCGATCTGACGTAGGGTGACGTCCGTCTTCGACATCGGAGGACGCCATGACCGAACTCCACACCCATCGCCGCGGCGTCGCCGTGCTCGCGCTCCGGACGCTCTGCCTCGTCGCGGGCGTCGCCGCCGCCATGGCGCTGCTGATCGGCCTGCAGCGACTCAACGCCGGGATGCTCGGCGGCCCCGCGCCGTTCGGCCTCGGCGTGGCGGCGCTGGTCGTCGGCCTCGCCCGCCTGTTTCCGCCGGAGGGGCGGGAGGTCGGCTTCGTCCGCCTCGCCGGCGGCGCGGCCGCGCTCGCGGTCGCGGCCGCGCTGATGCTGGTCGGCGGCCTCGGCGCCGCGCACTGACGCTTCAGCCCGCCGCCCGCTCCAACGCCGGGTAGCGCAGGCCCAACGTCACGCCGCGCGCGCCGAAGAACACCAGCAGCGCGGCCCAGAGCCCGTGCGCCCCGAAGACCGGCGTCAGCGCCGCCCAGGCCGCGAGATAGATCACGACCGAGATCAGCATGCCGTTGCGCATGTCCCGCGTGCGCGTCGCGCCGATGAAGATGCCGTCCAGCATGAAGGCCGGCAGGCCGAGGACCGGCGCCAGCGCGATCCAGGGCAGGAACTCGCCCGCCGCGGCGCGCACGTCCTCGGCCGTGGTCATCAGCGCCACGATCGCCTCGCCGAAGAGGAGGAACGCGGCCGAAAGCAGGCCCGTCGCCACCAGCCCCCAGAGGCTGGCGAGCCGCGCCGCCCGCCTCAGCGCCGCCGGCCGGCGCGCGCCGAAGGCCCGGCCCACCAGGCTCTCCGCCGCGAAGGCGAAACCGTCCAGCGCATAGGCGGTGATCTCGAAGAACCGGAACAGGACGTGATTCGCCGCCAGCACCGCCGTCCCGAACTGCGGCGACTGGAAGATGAAGAAGGCGAAGCCGATCTCCAGCAGCGCCGAGCGGAGCATGATGTCGCCGTTCACCTCGGCCATCCGCCGCACCCGCGCCGGGTCGAACACCCGCTTCAGGTCCCGCCACTGGTCCCCGGCGAAGGCCGAGCGGCAGAGCCGGAGGCCCACCGCGGCCCCGAACGCCTCCGCGATCACCGTGGCGGCCGCCACCCCCTCCACC
>DATFKM010000300.1:0-6654 GCA_035268645.1 Paracoccaceae bacterium
GGGACGACCGACGGCGGCACGACCGACGGCGGCACGACCGACGACGGCACGACCGACGGCGGCACGACGGACGGCGGCACGACCGACGGCGGGACGACCGACGGCGGCACGACGGACGGCGGGACGACCGACGGCGGCACGACCGACGGCGGGACGACTGACGGCGGCACGACCGACGGCGGCACGACCGGGTCCGACCCCGCGGACGGGTTCGACATCGACTTCGCGTTCAGCGGGTTCGACGGTCAGTACGCCGGCCTCGTCGACGCCTTCACCAACGCCGCGGCGATCCTCGAGGGGATCATCCTCGCCGATCTGCCGGACATGACGTTCTGGTCGGGCGAGACGATCGACGACGTGCTGATCTCGGCGTCGCTGATCTCGATCGACGGCAGTTACGGCGTGCTCGGCCGGGCGGGCCCGACCGCGATCCGCTCGGACATCAAGCTGCCGAGCAAGGGGATGATGGAGTTCGACACGGCCGACGCGACGCGCCTCGACACCGAGGGCAAGTGGGAGGCGGTGATCATCCACGAGATGCTCCACGTGCTCGGCATGGGCACGCTGTGGGGCGACGGGCTGCTCGACCTCGCGACCGGGGAGGGCACGTCGGACGCGCGCTTCACCGGCGTCAACGGCAACGCCGCCTACATCGCCGGCGTTCAGGACGGCTCGATCCCCAGCAACGACGCCGGCTATCTGAAGGGCATCCCGCTGACCTCGGACGGCGCCCATTTCCGGGAGAACGCGCTCGACCGGGAACTGATGACGCCGATGCTCGACGCGAACCCCACCCTCGAGGCGATCACGATCGCCGCGCTCGAGGACATGGGCTACGACACGGTCTGGGACGACGTCACGCGCGACGACGACCTGGTGGGGACGCTGCCGGCGGACGACCTGCTGTTCGCCTGATCGGGGCGGACGACCGGAGGCCCCCCGCGCGCGTCGCGGGGGGCCTTCGCGCAGCGGCGGCGGGCCGCTGCGGCGCGGAGACGTCGGAGAGCGAGGGACGGTCGCGACGCGACCGCTTCGCAACGCGCGGGTGCGGTGATATGAGCCCGCAGCCTTTCGTCGCCGGGAGCCGACGCCATGACCCGCCCGTCCGAAACCGCGGAGTTCCACCGCATCCGCCGTCTGCCGCCCTACGTCTTCGCCGAGGTGAACCGGCTGAAGGCGCAGTGCCGGGCGGAGGGGGTCGACGTGATCGACTTCGGGATGGGCAATCCCGACCTGGACGCCCCCGCCCACATCGTCGACAAGCTGGTCGAGACGGTGCGCCGGCCGCGGACGCATCGCTACAGCGCCTCCAAGGGCATCGCCGGGCTGAGGCGGGCGCAGGCGGGGTATTACGCGAGGCGCTTCGGGGTGGAGCTGGATCCCGAGACCGAGGTGATCGCGACGCTCGGCTCCAAGGAGGGGCTGGCGAACCTCGCTCAGGCGATCACGGCGCCGGGGGACGTGGTGCTGACGCCGAACCCGTCCTACCCGATCCACGCCTTCGGCTTCATCATCGCCGGCGGCGCGCTGCGCCACGTGCCCGCGCTGCACGAGGGGCGGTTCGACCCGGAGCGCTACCTGGCGGAGCTGGAGCATGCGGCGCGGCATTCGGCGCCGGCGCCGACGGCGCTGCTCGTCTCGTTCCCCTCGAACCCGACGGCAGAGGTCTGCGATCTCGACTTCTATCGGGAGGTCGTGCGGCTGGCGAAGCGCCACGACCTCTGGGTGCTGAGCGATCTCGCCTATTCCGAGATCTGGTTCGAGACGCCGCCGCCCTCGATCCTTCAGGTGGAGGGGGCGAAGGAGGTGGCGGTGGAGTTCACTTCGCTCTCCAAGACGTTCTCGATGCCGGGCTGGCGGATGGGCTTCGCGGTGGGCGCCGCGCGGCTGATCGGGGCGCTGGCGCGGATCAAGAGCTATCTCGACTACGGCGCCTTCACGCCGATCCAGGTGGCGGCGGCGGCGGCGCTGAACGGGCCGGAGGACTGCGTGGCGGAGATCCGCGGCGTCTACCGGCGCCGGCGCGACGTGCTGGTGGAGGCGATGGGGCGCGCCGGCTGGCAGGTGCCCTCGCCGCCCGCGACGATGTTCGCCTGGGCGCCGATCCCCGAGCCGTTCCGGGCGATGGGCTCGCTGGCGTTCTCGCGGATGCTGCTGAGGGAGGCCGGGGTCGCCGTCTCGCCCGGCGTCGGCTTCGGCGAGCACGGCGAGGGCTTCGTGCGGCTGGGGCTGGTGGAGAACGAGCAGCGGGTGCGGCAGGCGGCGCGCGGCGTGAAGCGGCTGCTGGCGGAGGCGGAGGACGCGCTTTCGCGCCATGCCGAGGCCGAGGCGCGGGCGGCCGCGGCCGAGTGACGCCGAGGGTCGGCGCGCGCGGCGCCGGTCGGGGTCGCGGATGTCGATCGGAGGCGGAATTCGTGGCAGGCTTCCGTCGCGGCGGATGTCGCGGATCAGGAGGTGGACCATGATGAGGGCGATCTGGAGGTCGGCGGCCGTGGCCGCGGCCATCGCGGCCGGCGCCGCTTCGGCGCAGGCTCAGGCCGAAGGCAAGGCCGAGATGGCGGAAAAGGTGCGCGCGCTGGCGCTGGCGATCGGCAACGCCTACGCCTGCACGCCGGAGCAGGAGCGCGGCCTCTTCAAGGAGGAGGCGCATCACCTCTTCGACCTGATCGTGCAGGACGTGGGGTCCGACATGGGCTTCCTCTACGCCACCGGCGTCGGTTACGGCGGGGCGGTTCCGGCGCAGGACCTCGACTGCGCGCGGCTGCTGGAGCAGTGGCAGGGCATCCGCGTGGATTACGACCTGATCGGAGACGAGGAATGAGACGGCTGACCGCGCTGGTCGCGGCGGCGGCGCTGTGCGCGCCGACCGCGGCCTCGGCGGCGCCGTCGACCGCGACGCCTGCCGCGCCTCGCGCCGTTCCGGCGTTCGAAGCGGTCGTCGGCGACTTGCTTCCGGGCCTCTCCGGCGCGGCCGCGGGGAGCGGCTTCGAGGACGGCGAGGTGCGGGTGGCCGCGAAGAAGCGCGGCGCCGACCGCGGCGGAAACCGGGGCGGCGCCCACATTCGGAAGGGCGGGAACACGCGCTACTCCAAGGGCGGCACCTTTCGCGACAACACGGTCGTCGTGAACCGCGGCCGGCCGTATCGCGGCGGCGGCGGGCGCTATCATTACGACGACGACGACGACGACGGCGCGGGCATCGCCGGCGCGCTGGTCGGCGGGATCATCGGCCTCGGCGTCGGGGCGGCGATCGCCAATTCCTCGTCGCCCGACAACACCTGCGTCGACAACAACGGCGACGGCTCCTGCGACGCCTATTGAGCGCCGGGCGGCGCCGGCGGCGGCCGCCCCGCCGCCGGCGCTCGGGCGAACCCGCGCCGGAACTTCCGAGCCTCGCGCTCGACGCGCCGCCCGTCGCTCGCCTTCGAGGTCGGGATGCGGCTCTTCGGCGCATCGTCGGCGTGACCTTCGATCATGTTCGGCGCCCTGCCGTCGTTCGTGTCGCTCCAGGGGAGCCGATCTCGAAGCGCGAGGCGGCGATGGAGCCCGAGCCGATCTTCGAGCCCATGCCTTCGAGGCTCTCGAACGCGCCCTGGTGACCGTGCGTCATCGGCGCGGCGGTTGCGGCGGGGGTCAAAGCGCGGCATCACCGCGGGCGATCTGACGGCATCTGCGGGAGAGCTGCATGACCACCCCCCTTCGGCTCGGCGTCGCCGGCCTCGGCACCGTCGGCGCAGGCGTCGCGCGGCTCGTGGAGACGCGGCGCGAGGCGCTGGCGCGGCGGGCGGGGCGGCCCGTGGAGATCGTCGCGGTGAGCGCGCGCACCCGGCATCGCGACCGGGGCGTCGATCTTTCGGCCTACGACTGGGAGGACGACCCGGTCGCGCTGGCGCGACGCGACGACGTGGACGTGTTCCTCGAGCTGATGGGCGGCGAGGACGGGCCGGCGAAGGCGGGCGTCGAGGCGGCGATCGAGGCCGGGACGCATGTGGTGACCGCGAACAAGGCGATGCTGGCGCATCACGGCGCGGCGATGGCCGAGGCGGCGGAGGCGGCGGGCGTCGCGCTGAAGTTCGAGGCTGCGGTGGCCGGGGGCATCCCGATCGTCAAGGCGCTGGGCGAGGGGCTGGCCGCCAACGGGATCGTCCGCGTGATGGGCGTGATGAACGGCACCTGCAACTACATCCTGAGCGAGATGGAGGCGCGCGGCGCCGACTTTCCCGAGATGCTGGAGGAGGCGCAGCGGCTCGGCTACGCCGAAGCCGATCCGGTGTTCGACGTGGGCGGCATCGACGCGGCGCACAAGCTGGCGCTGCTGGCGGCGCTGGCCTACGGCACGCGGGTCGATTTCGCGGGCGTGGCCATCGAGGGGATCGAGGCGGTGACCGCGACGGACATCGCGCAGGCGCGCGACCTCGGCTTCCGGATCCGGCTGCTGGGCGTCGCGAAGATGACCGAGGCGGGACTGGAGCAGCGGATGACGCCGTGCCTGGTGCCGGCGGCGTCGGCGATCGGGCTGCTCTCGGGCGTGACCAACGCCGTGGTGGTGGAGGGCGACTTCGTCGGCCAGACGGTGTTCGAGGGGCCGGGGGCGGGCGCCGGGCCGACCGCCTCGGCGGTGATGGCGGACGTGCTCGACATCGCGCGCTCCGGGGCGACGCCGGTGTTCGGGCGGCCGGCTTCGGCGCTGGCCGAGGCGCCGCGGGCGGCGGACGGGGCGCCGGCGGCGTTCTATCTGCGCCTCGCGCTGCGGGACGAACCGGGGGTTCTGGCGAAGGTGGCGGCGGCGCTGGGCGAGGAAGGCGTCTCCATCCGTCAGATGCGCCAGTACGACCACCGGGGGGAGACGGCGCCGGCGATCTTCGTGACGCATCCGGCGCCGCGGGCGGCTGTGGACGGCGCGCTCGGCCGGCTCGGCGCGATGCCCGAGCTGCTTGCGCCGCCGGTGGCGTTCCGGGTCGAGGCGGTCTGAGGATTCGGCGGCCCCAGGGGCGACGAGGTCGCGCGCCGAGGTCGTCGGCGAGTTTTGCGCGCCGGGAGCGAGGGCGTCGTCGTCGCTCGGAGATGCGGGGCGGAGGCTCGCGAGAGGTCGTCCCCGGCGACGACGCGGCCGGGGCGGCGGGCCGCCCTGCGACGGGCCCGGCGGTCCGGGCGCCCCTTCGCGGCGCGAAGCGTCGCGGCGGGCCGAGGGGGGTCGATCCCCCCGAGGCGCGCGCCCCGGGCGGGGTCGCGCGGGCGGTCAGTCGAGCGGGATCCAGGCGAAGGCCGCGCCGGCGCGGGCGACGCGGCCGATGGAGGGCAGGGGGAAGTGCGTCGCCAGCGTCAGGCGGCGCGTCTCGGCCAGTTCCTCGAGCATGCCGCGGCGGGTCGAGGCGGCCTCGGCCTTGTCGGCGTCCGGCGCCGGGGAGAGGTCCGGCAGGGCGCATTGCAGCGGCGAATGGATGAAGTCGCCGGTGACGAGGGCCTCCGGCGCGCCGGAGGCGAGGATCTCCACCGAGACGTGGCCGGGGGTGTGGCCCGGCGTCGAGCGGAGGCGGACCGCCTCGTCCGGCTGGTGGTCCGGCTCGACCGTGTCGATCAGGTCGGCGGCGATCAGCGGGCCGAGCGTCTCCGCGAAGACGCGCCCGGCGGCCCCCTCGGGGTCGAGCCGCGCGCGTTCCTCGGCGAAGGCGAGATCCGCGGCGGTGGTCAGCACGCGGGCGTTGGGGAAGGTCGGGACCCAGTGATCGGCCGTCCAGCGCGTGGTCCAGCCGACATGATCGACGTGCAGATGCGTGCAGAGCACGAGATCGACGTCCTCCGGCGCCGCGCCGGCCGCGGCGAGGGCGGCCATGAAGCGCGGGTCCTTGCGGCGGTGCCATCGCGGCAGGTGCGGCACGGTCTTGTCGTCGCCGACGCAGGCGTCGACGAGGATCGTGCGGCGCGGGGTGCGCAGCAGGAAGGCCTGGACGGGCAGGCGGATCCAGTCCTCGCCGGTCTCGGGGTGCGGCGCGATGCCGTGGGGCACGAGGGCGGCGCGGTGAGGCGCGAGCGCCTCGGCCGTCAGGCCCGGGAAGAAGCGGGCGAGCGGCATGAGGGCGTCGTCGCCTTCGAGCACGCGCCAGATCTCGACGTCTCCGATGCGGGTGAGCATTCGCGTGGGCCTCCCTGTCGCGCCGCGGCCGGGGATTAGGCGTAGCGCGGACGCGCACCGCGGTCGAGGCGCAGAACGGGGTCGCCGGCGGGCGCCCGGCCCCTGCGGGCTCCGCCGCGAGTTGGGGCGGAGCGGCGGAAGGGGGCGATGGCTCGGGCCGATCTGGGCGCGCTTTGGACGGCGACGTCGCTGCCGGAGACGGGCGACTTCCGCGTGCCCGTCGCGAGCGCAGCGGCGTATTGCGACTGTCTCTCCGAGGCGTCGGATGTCGTCCGTATGGACGGCACGGGCTTCCTCTCCGGCGACGCCGCCCTTGGCGGGGCGGGCGGCGCGCGCGGACCGGCCTCGCCGACGGGGGGGGGCGAGCTGACGGACGGCGGCGGGATCGTCGGGACGGCCGACATCTCGGTGAGCGGGCTCGACCTCGCGGCGACGGCGCCGAGGGGCGGCCGAGGCCCGGCGGCGACGACCGGTTGCGGGGCGGCGGAGGCGACGACCGCGCGGCGGGCGGGGTCGGGCGC
>DATFKM010000301.1:0-5944 GCA_035268645.1 Paracoccaceae bacterium
CTTCGGGCCAGGCCCGCCCCTGGAACAGGTCGACCGCGACCAGCGCCACGGCGAGGGCGACGGCGACGCTCCAGAACACCAGCAGCGTCAGCGCGCCGACCAGCGGCAAGCCGAGCGGCACGCCCTGCGATCGCGGCGCGCGCACGCCGAGGACCTCCTCGAGCCGTCCCAAGGCGCGCGTGCCGCCGGCGCGCGCCGCCGCGAAGCAATGGATGGCGACGAGGCTTTCGGCCTCGTCGCGCAGCTCGGCGTGATCGGCGGAGCGCAGCGCCTCGAGGCCGCGGCGGCCGTGAAGGCGGCGGGCGAGGCAGGCCGCGTCCGTCCGGCCGCCCATCTCCGCGACGAGATCGTCGGACCGAAGCGTCTCGACCGCCTCGAGAAGCCCGTCGCGGTCTCGCCCGTCGATCAGCTTGCGGCTGATGCCGATGTAGACGTCGGTGACGGAGCCAGGCACCGAGAAGGCAGCCTGTATCCACCGCAGGATCGAGGAGGTCACCCGATCCACCCGCCCGACGCCCGAGTTGCGCAGGCCCAGCAGCACGGCGGCCGCGGCGGCGGGCGCCAGATAGGCGCCGCCGCCTCCCTCGCCCTCGCCGGCCTCGGCGGCGAGGGCGAAGCCGATGCCGAAGATCCGGAGCCCTTCGGCGAGGTTCGCCGGCATGACGATCAGCGCGACATAGAGGCCCGAATAGACGAAGAGCACCAGCAGGCAGGCTAGGACGCAGGCCCCGCGCGTGGTGAAGTCGCGGGTCGACGGCTCCCAGTCCGAAATGCGGGATACGATGCCGCGCAGCACCGCGTCATGCGAGGGTCGCAGGAAGTCGGAGACCGCGAACACCGCGAGCAGCGCCCAGAAGAACAGCAGATCGGACCAGCCGAACCGCGCGCGGTCCACCGCCTCCACGACGGCCGAGAGCGCGGCTGCGAACGGTTCCGGCATGCTTCGCCCCCGGAGACCACGCCGCTCACTTCGGCGGGCACTTCCCGTTCGGGCATTCGGCCATCGCCGGCGGAGAGGTCATGGGCGAAGCCGCCGCGAAGACCGCGAGGACCAGGATCAAGGGAATCAGCTTCATGGCTCCCTCCTCCACGACTGCAGAAAAAGGGTACCGTAAGGTAAGGTTCGTGTCCATCCAAGACCGCCGCGCCGGAGGCGGACGCGGCCCCGCGCGGGGGCCGGCCGGGCTATCCCAGAAGGGCGCCGATGCGCTCCAGCGCGCGGGCCACGTTCTCTTCGGAGTTGGCGTAGCTGAAGCGCACGTAGCCCTCGCCGAAGGCGCCGAAGCTGGTGCCCGCGACGGTCGCGACGCCGGCCTCGGAGAGGAAGCGGTCCTGCGCCTCGCGCGCGGTCATCCCGGTCCCCTCGATGTTGGGGAAGGCGTAGAAGGCGCCGCCGGGCTCGGCGCAGCGCACGCCGGGCAGCGCGTTCAGCCCGTCCACCATCACCCGCCGGCGCCGGGCGAAGGCGGTCATCATCGCGTCCACCGCGTCCTGCGGCCCCTCGAGCGCGGCCTTCGCCGCCCACTGCGTCGCCGCGTTCACGCAGGAATGGTCGTTGACGCAGAGCCGCGTGGCGGCGTCGACCAGGCTTTCGGGCCAGACCGCGAAGCCGATGCGCCAGCCCGTCATCGCGTAGGTCTTGGACCAGCCGTCGAGCAGGATCAGGCGGTCGCGGATCGAGGGGTAGTTCAGCAGGCTGACGTGCTCGCGCCCGTCGTAGAGCATCCGGCTGTAGATCTCGTCCGAGAGGATCGCGACCTGCGGCCAGCGCTCCAGCCCCGCCACCAGCTTGTCGATCTCCGCCTTCGGCGTCACGCCGCCCGTGGGGTTGGCGGGGGAGTTGAGGATGATCAGGCGCGTGCGCTCGGTCACCTTGGCGAGCACGGAGTCGGCGTCGAAGGCGAAGCCCGACGCCTCGCGCAGCTCGATCGGCACCGGCGTCGCGCCGGTGAAGTCTATGACCGACTCGTAGATCGGGAAGCCGGGATTGGGGTGCATGATCTCCGCCCCCGGCTCGCCGAACATCAGCACCGCGAAGAACATGGTCGGCTTGCCGCCGGGCACCACGACGACGTGGTCGGGATCCACCTCGGCCCCGTGCCGGCGATGCAGATCCGCCGCCACCGCCTCGCGCAGCGGCGGCACGCCGTTGGCGGGGGTGTAGCCGTGGGCGCCGTCGCGCAGCGCCTTCACCGCGGCCTCGACGATGTGATCCGGCGTCGGGAAGTCGGGCTGCCCGATGCCGAGATTGATCACGTCGCGCCCCTCGGCCGCCAGCTTCTGCGCCCGCGCGAGCACCTCGAAGGCGCTTTCGGTGCCGAGGCGGGCGAGCGAGGGGGCGGTCTGAAGTCGGGCGGTCATCGGCGGTCCTCCGGCGGTCACGACGTCGTTGGCCGATAGCACCTCGCCCGGCGGCTCGCCAGCGCCGAGGGAACCCCGCCGGCGCGAGGACGTCGATGGGACGGACGGCGCCGGCGCGCCGGACGCCTCACCGACGTCGCCACCAAGGAGGTCCGCACCATGCGCATCCCCCGCATCCTCGCGCCGCTCTTCGCGGCCCTGCTGCTCGCCGGCTGCGCCGGCATGTCGGCGCCCTCGGGCGACACCGCCCATGGCATCACCGGCTCGGGCCTGCGCTGCGGCGCCTGCGAGCCCTGAGCCCGAGGCGCCGCCGGCTCAGCCGGTCGCCTTGCGCACCGCCTCCAGAAGCGCCTCGCGCGGGGCGGGCTTGCGCAGCAGGCGCTCGCCGGCGGCGAGGCCGAGCGCCGTCGCGGCCTCCGGCCGGCCGGTGACGAAGATCACCGGCGTCTCCGGGCGCAGGGCCCGCAGGCGGTCGGCGAGTTCCGGCCCCTGCATCGCGCCGCTCAGGGTCAGGTCGACGAGGACCGCCGCGACCCGCGGCTCCGCCTCGAAGGCGGCGAGCGCCGCCTCCCCGTCCACGGCCCACAGCACCTCGTAGCCGTCGGCGGCGAGCTGGGCGGTCAGCACCCGGCGCATGGAGGCGTCGTCCTCGGCCACCAGCACCTGCTTCGCGCCGCCCGCCCGCGCGATCGAGAGCCGCGGCGTCCCGGCCTCGGGCGCGGCGCGCAGGAACAGCTTGACGTCGGTGCCGAAGCCCGGCTCGCTCCGCAGCGAGACGCCGCCGCCGGACTGCCGGGCGAAGCCGTGCACCGTGGAGAGGCCGAGTCCGGAATTGCCGGGCGTGGCGGTCCAGAACGGCTCGAAGGCGCGGGCCCGCTCCTCCGGCGACATGCCGCGCCCGGTGTCCGAGACCGTCAGCGTGACGTAGCGTCCGGGCGAGAGCGGCTCCTCGAAGCGCACGGCGGCCTCGCCGTCGAGGCGGATCTCCCCGGTCTCGAGCGTCAGCGTGCCGCCGGTCTGCATCGCGTCGCGCGCGTTGAGCACGAGGTTCAGCAGCGCGTTCTCGAGCGAGCCCCGGTCCACCAGCGCCGGCGGCAGGGCGCCCCCCGTCACGGTCTCCAGCGCGACGCGCGCGGGCAGCAGCCGGCGCAGCATCGCCTCCATCTCCCGCAACGCCGCGTTGAGGTCGAGCGGCCCCGGCGCCAGCGGGGCGCGCCGCGCGAAGGCCTGCAGGTCATCCGTCACCTTGGTCGCCCGCTCCACCGCCTCGCGCACCTCGGCGAGATGCGTCGCCGCCTCCGGCGCGTCGGGCGGCGTGTCGGCCAGCAGCTCCGCGGCGCCGAGCGCGGCGCCGAGCAGGTTGTTGAAGTCCGAGGCGAGCCCCGTGGTCAGCGCGCCCACCGCCTCCATCCGCGTGGCCTGCATCATCGAGGTCTCGAGCCGCTTCTCCTCGGTCACGTCCCGGTTCAGCCCGAGGATCGAGACGAGTTCTCCCGCCGCGTCGCGCTCCGCCACCGCCCAGCCCTGAAGCCAGCGGATCTCGCCGGAGGGGCGGCGGACGCGGAAGGTCACCGGCTCGGGCTGGTCGACCGCGAGGAACGCCTCGAGCGCGGCGCGGGTCGCGGGCAGATCCTCCACCAGCACCAGGCGCTCCCAGCTCTCCATCCGGCCGTCGAAGTCCTCCGGCGCGACGCCGTAGATCTCGTGCAGGGTGGCATCCCATTCGAGCCGCCCGGACGCGCCGTCGTACCGCCAGATCCCGATTCTCGCGGACCGGAACATCAGCCGCACCAGATCCAGCGTGCGCTCGAAGGCAGACGCCGCGGAGCCGTCCCGCAGCTCGGCGAGGCGAAGGAACAGGTCGAATTCGCGCGAGCGATCGGTCATGAACTTCCTCGCCCGTCAGTCGGGCGGAGCGATGATGGGCCGTCGCGCCGGAAACGCAAAGCGCAAACCGGCCGGTCCGGCCCGGGCTCCGCTCACTCCACCGCGGCGACGCCGCGCTCCCGGTACGGGGTTCGACGGTAATGGGCCCGATAACACTTGGAGAAATGCGACGGCGAGGTGAAACCGCAGGCCAGCGCCACGTTGATCACGCTCATGTCGGTCTGCAGCAGCAGCCGGCGCGCCTTCTCGAGCCGGAGCTCGAGGTAGTAGCGCTTCGGCGAGCGGTCGAGGTAGCGGCGGAACAGCCGCTCCAGCTGGCGGGTGCTCATGCCCACGTCGGCGGCGAGCTGCGCGGCCGAGACCGGCTCCTCGATGTTCTCGTGCATCATCGAGATGACGCGGCTGAGCTTGGGGTGGCGAACCCCGATCCGGGCCGGCACGCTGAGGCGCTGCGCGTCCTGGTCGACGCGGAGCGTCGAATAGACCATCTGGTCGGCGATCATCCCCGCGAGCTCCGGCCCGTGCGCGTCCGCGATCAGCCGCAGCATCATGTCGCCCGAGGCGGCGCCGCCGGCGGCGGTCATCGCGTCCGGATCGATCACGAAGATCTGCTCGGTCAGGTCGACGTCGGGGAAGTCCTCCTCGAAGCCCTCGCGGTTCTCCCAGTGGATGGTGCAGCGCTTGCCGTCGAGCAGTCCGGCCCGCGCCAGCGCGAAGGCGCCGGTGCAGACCGCGCCCATGCGGGCCCCGCGCCGCGCCTCGCGGCGCAGCCAGGCGAGGAGGCCGCGCGTCGTCGCCCCGGCGACGTCGAGTCCGCCGCAGACGATCACCCGGCCCCCGCGCGGCACGGCCTCGAGCGCGCCGTGGGCGCTGATCTCGACGCCGCAGGAGGCGTGCGCGGGCGCGCCCGTCTCGGTCAGGACGTGCCAGTCGTAGAGGGTGCGGCCCGCGAGGCGGTTGGCGTGCCGCAGCGGATCGATCGCCGCGGCGAAGGCGAGGAGCGAGAAACGCTCCAGCAACACGAACACGAAGGTCTCGTCCGCCACGTCGGGCTCCGCCATGGATCACCTCCCGCGACGCCGCCGGCCCCCCCGTTCCGGGCGCGCCGAATCGCAATTCACTGGACCGTCACATGGCGATCCGGTCAAGCGCGCGAAAGGCCCCGCCCGCAGGCGCCGCTTGGAAAGCCGCGCGGAATGGCCTAAGCGAGACGCCCGCGACGACGAGACGAAGGATGGCCGGCCATGCCCGACGCCTGGACCCGCACCAGCTGGCGCGAGCGCCCCGCCCGCCAGATGCCAGACTACCCCGACCCGGACGCGCTGGCCGACGTCACGGGCCGCCTCTCGCGCTATCCGCCGCTGGTCTTCGCCGGCGAGGCGCGCGCGCTGGAGGCGCGGCTGGCCGAGGTGGCCGAGGGCCGGGCCTTCCTGCTGCAGGGCGGCGACTGCGCCGAGAGCTTCGCGGAGTTCGAGGCCGACGCGATCCGCGACACCTTCCGCGTGCTGCTGCAGATGGCGGTGGTGCTGACCTTCGGCAGCGGCACGCCCGTGGTGAAATGCGGGCGGATGGCCGGCCAGTTCGCCAAGCCGCGCTCCGCCGACACGGAGACCGTGGACGGAGTGGAACTGCCGTCCTACCGCGGCGACATCGTCAACGCGTTCGAGTTCGACGCCGACGGGCGCCGGCCCGATCC
>DATFKM010000302.1:0-4781 GCA_035268645.1 Paracoccaceae bacterium
ACCGGCGCCGGGAAGCTCTCCATCACCGCCGCGTCGTGGGCCTGTCCGTCGGTCAGCAGAACCGCCCCCGCCAGCCGGTCGGGCGCGACCTCCGCCGCCGCACCCTCCAACGCGGTCAGCAGGCGCGTGCCGTCGTCGGCCTCCTCCACCCCCTCGCCGCCGCGCGCGACCCGCGCGACGCGCAGCTCCATCGGCGCGTCGGGGTCGGCGCCCAGCGTCTCGAGCCGCGCGCGGAGTTCGGTCTCGGCCGCCTCCAACTGCGACGGACGCCCGGCGATGCCTTGGGACGCGCTCCCGTCGACCACGAGAATGCCGACGTCGGGCAGCGGATCGCGCACCTCCTGGCGCAGCGAGGGGTTGGCGAGCGCGGTCACCAGCGCCGCCGCGGCGAGCGCGCGCAGCAGCCACCCCTTGGAGCGCAGGACCAGCGTCAGCGCGACCGCCGCCAGCGACAGCGCGGCAAGGGCGGCGACCGCCTCCCACGGGAGCAGCGGCGCGAAGTCGACGGCGGCGTTCATCGCGAAGCCTCCCTCAATTCCCGATGCGTTCGAGCAGCGCGGGGACGTGCACCTGGTCGGACTTGTAGGAGCCCGTCAGCACGTACATCACCAGGTTCACCCCGAATCGGAACGCCATCTCCCGCTGGCGCGCGCCCTCGCGGCCGACCGGGACGAGGAAGTCGCCCCGGTCGTCCACCGCCCAGGCCGCGGCCCAGTCGGCGCCGCCGATCACCACCGGCGTCACGCCGTCGTTGAGGCCGCGGAACGGCGCGCCCTCGATCGCCTCGGCGTCGGGCGAGGCCTCGACCCAGACCTCGCCGCCGCGCCAGCGGCCGGGGAAGTCCTGCAGCAGGTAGAAGGTGCGCGTGACGACGTGGTCCTGCGGCGCCCGCTCCAGCGGCGGCAGGTCCAGCGGCGCGGCGAGGCGGCGCAGCGCCCGCCCCTCCGGCGTGCCGGAGCCGAAGCCCGAGGCGAGATGCGCGTCGCGCGTGTCGAAGACGATGGTGCCGCCGGTCCGCGTGAAGGCGTTGAGCTTGGCGTAGGCGGCGTCGGACGGCGTCGGCATGTCCTCGGTCACCGGCCAGTAGAGCATCGGGTAGAAGGCGAGCTCGTCGGTCTCGAGGTTCACGCCGATCGGCTCGGCCGGCTCGACCGCGGTGCGCGCGGTCAGCACGCGGGAGAGGCCGCGCAGCCCCGCCTCCGCGAGGCGGTCGACCTCCGGATCGCCGGTGACGACGTAGGCGAGCACCGTGTCGAGCGTCGCGGCGAGCGCTCGCGCCTCGTCCGCCTCGCCCGGCCCCGGATCGGCCGGCTGCGCCCTCGGCGCGCCCGGCTGAGCCGTCAGCAGCGCCGCGAGCGCCAGTGCCGCCGCCGTGCCCGGCCGCGCCGCCCGGCCGAGGCGCAGACGCCCCGCGAGCCACAGCGCCGCCAGCGCGTCGATCGCCAGCAGGATCAGCGCCAGCGCCAGCAGCAGGCCCTTGAAGTCCCGCTCCTCGCCGCGCTCCAGCGACTCGGCGCGCGCGAAGACCGGCGCGGCGGCGCGGCTGAGCACCGTCTCTGCGTCCGCGAGGTTGATCGCGACGCTGCGCTCGCCCGCCCGCCAGACCCCCGGCGGGGCGTCGGGGCCGGCGCGGCCCTCGGCCAGCCGCTCGCCGGTGACGCCGCCGAGCGTGCCGGGATCGACCGGGCGGCCGTAGCCGTCCAGCACCGTCACCGGCGTCCAGACCGCGTCGCCGAGCTCCCCCGCCGCGGCGGCGGAGCCGGCGGAGGCGGCGAGGGCCAGCCGCTCCAGCATCTGCACGAAGAGGCCGGAGAGCGGCAGCGTCGACCATTCGGCGTTCGCCGTGACGTGGAAGAACACCACCCGCCCCGCGCCCCGGTCGGCGGCGGTGACGAGCGGCGTGCCGTCCGCCAGCGCCGCCAGCGTGCGCTCCGCGAGCTCGGGACTCGGCTGCGCCAGCACCTGCCGCTCCACCGTCACGTCGGGCGCGGCGTCGAGGCCGGCGAAGATCCCCGTCTCCGGGAAGGGGGCGACCGGCTGCGGGGCGCCCCAGCTCATCGCGCCGCCCACCGCCCGCCCGCCGGCGCGGAGGCGCACCGGCAGCAACGGATCTTCCGTGCCCGCCGCGCCGCGCTCGCGCAGCGCCTCGGTCTCGGCGCGCGCCACGCGCGGGCCCGCGAAGCGCACCAGCAGGCCGCCCTCCTCCATCCACGCCACCAGCGCCTCGCGCTCGGCGTCGGTGAACGTCCCGAGATCGGCGAGCACCACCGCGTCGGGCCGCGCCTCGATCAGCGCCAGAAGATCGTCCTCGATCACCTCCGCCGTCGGCGCCAGCGCCTTGCGCAGGAAGTGGAGCTGGGAGGTCAGCGGCCGCGCGCCCGCGTCGTCCTCGCCCGACAGGAGGCCCACCCGCTTGCGCCGCACCGCGTCGTCCGCGAGCGCGACGCCCCCGGCGCTGACCCCCGCCGCGAGGGCCACGCGTTCCACCTGATTGCGCAGCTCCAGCGGCAGCTCGAAGCTCAGCGCGGCGACGGTCTCGCCCTCGGCGAACTCGGCTTCGGCGACCGCGAGTCGCCGCTCCGCCCCGTCCGGGCCCCGGCCGATGGCGACGGCGGAGACCGGACGCGGCCCCGCGGGCTCGGCCCGCACCGCCTCGGCCACGAGCGCCGAATCCTTCAGCGTCGGCGGGCGCAGCGCCAGCGCGGCGCGCGCCGGCTCGGCCACCGTCAGCGGCCCCGCCGCCTGCAGCGCGTCCACCAGCGCGTCGCGGCCCTCCGGGTCGTGCGCCAGCCCGTCGGTGATCCAGACCGTCTCGAAACCGCCGGTCCGCTCCGCCAGTTCGGCCGCCCGCGCGGCGAAGCCGGCCCGGTCCGGCGCCCAGGCCCGCGGCGCCATCGCGTCGAGCGGCCCCCGCCAGTCGCCGGCCGAGCGCGGCTCCAGCGGATCGGGCGAAGGCGGCGCAGCGACGCTGGCCAGCACCGCCGGGCGCCCCGCCCGCCCGGCCTGCTCCAGCGCTTCGGCCGCGCGGGCCCGCCGCGCCTCCCAATCGGGCGCAGAGGCCCAGCCGCCGTCCATCAGCACGAGAACGATACCGGAACCCCGCAGGTCCTGCCCCGGGTTCACGACCGGTCGCGCGAAGGCGAGGATCGCCGCCGCGATGGCGAGCATCCTGAGGATCAGCAGCCAGATCGGCGTCTTCTCCGGCATCCGCTCCTTGTCCTCGAGGCCCAGCAGCAGCCGGACCCCCGGAAAGGTCAGCCGCCGCGGCGCCGGCGGCGTCGCGCGCAGCAGCCACCAGAGCGCGGGCAGCGCGGCGAGGGCCGCCAGCAGCCAGGGATTGAGGAAGGCGAGGGCGCCGAAGCTCAGCATGCGGCGGTCCTGTCAGCGAGGGGCGAAAAGGCCAGGGGGCATGGTCAGAAGCCCCCGATGGCGGCGTAGAGCCAGAGCAGCGCCTTGCGCGGGCTCTCGTCCGTGCGGTGGATCGTGCACTGCCAGCCGCAGCGGCGCGCGGTCTGCATCAGGTCGTCGCGCCGTTCGGCGAGGCGCTCCAGATAGGCTTCGCGCAGACCCTTGGCGCGGTGCGTCTCGAACTCCACCCCTCCGCCGAGGCTTTCGAGAACGAGGCGGCCGTCGAAGGGAAAGCTCTCCTCCGCCGGATCGACGATCTGCAGATAGGCGCCGGAGACGCCGCGCTCGGCGGCGTGGATCAACGCGGGGAACACCTCCTCCCGCGGGCCCATGAAGTCCGAGAGGAACACGGCCTTGCCGCCCGCGGCCATCGCGGCGCGCGGCGGGGCGCCGAAGTCGCGGCGCGGGCGGTTCTCCCGCAGCAGCTCCAGCGCCATGCGCATCAGCTGCGGCTCGCCCGTCGCCGGGCGCTCGGCCTCGGTGCCGAGCAGGCTGACCCGCTCGCCCCCCCGGGCCAGCAGCACGCCGAGCGCCAGCGCCAGCAGCCGCGCGCGCTGCGCCTTGGTGCGCGACGCCATGTCGGACTTCCACTGCATGGCCTCGGCGTCGTCGGCCCAGACCCAGACGGTCTGCGCCGCCTCCCACTCCATCTCGCGGATGAAGACGTGGTCGGAGCGCGCGGAGCGTCGCCAGTCGATCGCGGTGGAGGGATCGCCGGGCAGCGCGTGGCGATACTGCCAGAAGGTCTCGCCCGGGCCCGAGCGCTTGCGTCCGTGCACCCCCGCGACCGTCGAGGCGGCGAGGCGCTCGGCCGCCGCCAGCAGCGGCGGCAGCGCGCCCGAGATCCGCTCGGCGTCGCGACGCAGCCAGGCCGGCGTGTCGGAGCCGTCGCGCGGCCGCGGACGGACGGGGGCCTCGGGGGCGCGGCCCGTCGTCACGCGACCGCCTCGAGGGAGAGGGCTTCGGTGACCAGCCCGTCGATCACCTGCTCGAGCGTGCGCCCCTCGGCCCTCGCGGCGAAGGTCAGCGCCATGCGATGCTTCAGCGCCGGGCGCGCCAGCGCCTCGACGTCCGAGACCGAGGGCGCGAGCCGCTGCGACAGGAGCGCGCGCGCCCGCACCGCCAGCATCAGCGCCTGCGCGGCGCGCGGGCCGGGACCGAAGGCCACCGCGCCCGCCAGCGTCGGCGACGCGTCGGGCTCGCCCGGCCGGGCGGAGCGCACGAGGCGCAGGATCGCCTCCATCACGCTCTCGCCGACAGGCATCCGCCGCACCAGCCGTTGCGCGGCGATCAGGCTGTCGGCGGTGAAGCAGGGCTCCGCCGCCGCGTCCTCGGTGCCGGTGGTGGCGAGGAGGATCGCCCGTTCGGCGTCG
>DATFKM010000303.1:0-7294 GCA_035268645.1 Paracoccaceae bacterium
GTGTCACGGACATGCGCAAGGGCATCGAGGGGCTGGCGGCGCAGGCTCAGCTGGCGTTGAAGCGGAATCCGGCCTCGGGCGCCGTCTTCCGCTTCCGAGGCCGGCGCGGCGACAGGTTGAAGCTGCTGTTCTGGGACGGCCAGGGCTTCTGCCTCTACTGCAAGGTGCTGGAGAAGGGCCGCTTTCCCTGGCCCTCGCCAGTGGACGGGACGGCGCTGCGGCTGACCTCGGCGCAGCTTTCGACGCTGTGGGGAGGCATCGACCGGCGGCGGCGGGCCTGGTCCTCGCCACCGGCGCGGGTGGTGTGATCGCCGCTTTGAATCGAAGACTTGGCGTCGGGTGTCGGCGTCGGGCAGCATCCGACCATGGCGCCCGCCTGCGGCGCGACTTCCACGACGTCCGGAAGGCGACCGGCAGTCCGATCGCCGCGAGGCGCAGAAGCGGATCGGCCCGCTCCTCGACGACGGCGGCGTCGCCATCGACAGCCATGCGACCGAACGCGCCGACACGCCCATCGTGCCGGGCGGAAGGAACTTCCTCTTCGCAGGCGCCGACGCCGGCGGCGACGTGCTCGCCGACGCCGGGACCGTCACCGAGACCGCCAAGCTCTCCGGCCCGAACCCCGAAGCCCATCTCGTCGACATCCTCGGCCGCATCCGTCTCCACGATCCCAAGCGCTTGGACGAGATGCTCCCCGCGACATGGAGGGCCGACCGCGAGGCCGAGCCGAACGCCGCCTGACGACGGGTGCTGAACGGCCGGTTGCGGACGAGGCGCGCGCAGGCCGGAAGAAGCCGGTCGACGGTTGGGGGGCGCGACGCGGCGGGGGCGTCCCGCGACCGGCGTGCCGGGCCTGCATCCTCGAGGCCTTTCGCATGGCCAAGGGCAAGGCCGCCGGGCCCCTGACGCCCTTCGCCGACACCGGGGCCATCCGGGCGCCCCTCGCCTCGATCGGCCCCGCCGTCGATCCCGGCGCCCACGCGGCGCTCACCTTCGATCAGGCGGGCCGGCATATGCAGGCCCAGCTGGCGACGCCCGCCGACGTCACCCCGCCGCCGCCTCGGCCGCGCGGAACGCGGTCGAGCGCGTCCGGCGGCTCATGCGCGGCGACGGGCTCCGGTGTCAGATCACGGCCGCCTCCGGCGCCGCCGCGCCGCGCTCGATCCGCGACGCCGCGAGCGGCGAGAGATCCAGGCTGCGCCAGCCGCCATGCATGATCCATTCCGCGATCCCGCGGCCGACGCCGACGGCGTGCTGCAGCCCGTGGCCGGAGAAGCCGGCGGCGATCAGCAGCCCCTCGCAGCCGGGATGCGGGCCGACGAGGCCGTTTTGATCGTCCGTGTTCCATTCGTAGTGCCCGGCCCAGAAGCCGCGGAGCTTCAGCGCCTCGAACCCGGGCGAGCGGGCAGCGAGGGCGGGCCAGAGCGCGCCCTCCCACTCCTCGTGCCTCGGCTCGAAGTCGTCCGGGGCGACGTCGGGGTCGGGGTCCGGCGGGGCCGCGCCGATGAAGCCCGCGCCCTCGGGCCGGCACCAGCAGCCGGTGGGGTCGATGGTCAGCGGCGCGTCGGGGGGCGGCGGGTCGGCGGCGTCGAAGGCGAACACGGTGCGCTTGCGCGGCCGGACGGGCAGAGGGAGCCCGGCCCAGCCGCAGACCTCGGCCGCCCGCGGCCCCGCGGCGTCGACGACGAGGCCGCAGGGGATCGCCTCGCCCCCCGCCAGCGTCACCGCCGTCACCCGGCCGCTCTTGATGCGCAGCGCCGCCGCCTCCGCGTGCCGGAACTCGGCCCCCGCCTCGCGCGCCTTCTCCCGCAGACCCCGCAGCAGACCCATGTTGTCGAACCAGCCCTGACCCTCGCGCAGAAAGCTGCCGAGGGTCAGGTCCGCCGTGCGCAGCCACGGGAAGCGCGCGGCGATCTCGTCGGGCGCCAGCAGTTCGGTCGGCACGCCCTCGGCCCGCTGCACCTCGGCGGCCGCGCGCAGACCCGCCGCCGCCGTCTCGCTCCCGGCGAGGAACAGATAGCCGTTCTCCTTCAGCGCCAGATCCGGCGCCGGGCCGCACGAGGTCGCCATCAGTTCCGGAAAGTCTCGGATCACCTCCAGCCCGAAGCGGCTGAGCGCGATGTTGACGGGGGTCGTGAACTGCAGGCGGATGCCGGAGGCCGAGAGCGCGGTGGAGGCGCGGGCGTGGGTCGGATCCCGCTCCAGCACGAGGACGCGGCCGGCAAAGCCCTCGAACGCCTTCAGCCAGCAGGCGACGGCGGCGCCGATCACGCCGCCGCCGATCACCACGACGTCCGCCGCCGCGGCGGCGCCTCGCGCGGCGGCGCCGCCGCTCACCCCGCGGTCAGCCCGCCGTCGACGGTCAGCGCCTGCCCGGTCATGAAGCCGTTGGCCGGATCCGCGGCGAAGAGGATGGCCGCCGCCACCTCCGCCGGCTCCCCGATCCGCCGCATCGGGAGCTGCCCGGAGAGCCTCTCCTCGCCGCCCTCGCCGCCGGCGCGCAGGATCTCCTCGACCATCGGCGTGCGCGCGAAGGCCGGGCAGACCGCGTTGACGCGCAGGCCCGTGCGCGCCGTCTCCAGCGCCGCGGTCCTGGTCAGGCCGACCACCCCGTGCTTCGCGGCGGCGTAGGGCGAGAGCATCGGGGCCCCGACCACGCCGGCCACCGAAGCGATGTTGACGATCGCTCCGCTGCGGCCGGCCATCGCCGGGATCTGCGCCTGCATGGCCCAGAGCACGGCCAGCAGGTCGATCTCGATCACCTTGCGCGCCTCCGCCTCCGGGATCGCCTCGAGCCGTGCGGGGGCGTGCGCGATCCCCGCGTTGTTGACCGCGACGTCGAGGCCGCCGAACCTCGACTGCGCCAGCCCGACCAGCTCGCGATGCAGGGCCGGGTCGGCGACGTCGCCGGCGAGCAGGGCGGTCTCGGCGTCGAGCGCGCCGGCCGCCGCCTCCAGCGCCTCCATCGAGAGGTCGGAGAGCACCAGCCTCGCCCCCTCGGCCGCGAAGGCGGCCGACGCGGCGCGGCCGAAGCCGCCCGACGCGCCGGTGATCAGGACCGTCGCGCCCTCGAACCGCCTCACGTCGCCTTCTCCAGATAGTCGGTGGCGATGTCGGCGATCTTCGGCACCGCCTCGCCGTAAGTGCGCGCCTTCTCGGGGTTGGAGGCGTTGCCGTCGAGCGCGCGCTTGTAGACGCCCTGCAGGATCGCGGCCATCCGGTGGAAGTTGAACACGATGGCGAAATCCCAGTGCGGCACGTCCGAAAGCCCGCGCCGCTCGCAGTACTTCGCGACGTAGTCCTTCTCCGCCGGCAGGCCGGTCGCCGCGCTCCGCTCCAGATCGCCGAGGCCGCGGAAGCCGCCCTTGTAGGGCAGGCGCCAGTTCATGCACTGATAGGCGAGTTCGGCGATCGGGTGGCCGATGGTCGAGAGCTCCCAGTCCAGCACCGCGATGATGCGCGGCTCGGTCGGGTGGAACATCACGTTGTCGAGCCGGTAGTCGCCGTGCACGAGCGAGGACACCCCGTCGTCCTCCGGCATGTTCGCCTCCAGCCATGCGGCCAGCGCGTCCATCTTCGGGCTCGGCTCGGTCTCCGACGCCTTGTACTGCTTCGACCAGCGGTTGAACTGCCGGGCGTAGTAGCTGCCCGGCCGCCCGAAATCGCCGAGCCCCACCGCCTCGTGGTCCACGTCGTGCAGCGCGGCGAGCACGCGGTTCATCTCGTCGTAGATCGCCGCGCGCTCGGCCGGCTCGTAGTCGGGCAGGGCCGGATCCCAGAGGACGCGGCCCTCCTTGTACTCCATGACGTAGAACATCCGCCCGAGCGGATTGCCCTCGTCCGCCATGTGCAGCATCCGCGGCACCGGCACGTCGGTCTCCGCGAGCGCCGCCATCACGCGGTGCTCCCGGTCGACCTGATGCGCGGACTTCAGCAGCTCCCCCGGGGGCTTGGCGCGGAGCACGTAGCTGCCCGAGTCGGCGTCCAGCCGGAAGGTCGGGTTCGACTGCCCGTCCGAGAACTTCACGGCGGCCTTCAGCCCCTTCAGCCCCGGCACCTCGGCCTCGAGATACGGGGCCAGCGTCTCGACGTCGATCTGCGCGGCGGCGTGGGCGCTCATGCCGTGGCCTCCTCCCCGAGCTGGATGTGGCTGAGCCAGATCGCCGCCAGCGCCGGCTTGCCGCCCGAGGCGACCTCCCGGCCCTCGATCTCGACCGTCGCGTCCCAGGTCACGATCAGCGTGTCCGCCTTCATCCGCGCGTCGGCGACGGTGATGCGGCCGCGCACGCGCGAGCCGACCGGCACCGGCGCGATGAAGCGCACCTTGTCGAGGCCGTAGTTGAGCCCCATCACCGCGCCCTTCGCCATCGGCGTGACCTGGTAGGCGAAGCCCGCCAGCAGCGACAGCGTGTAGAAGCCGTGCGCGATGGTGCCGTCCAGCCCGCGACCCTTCGCGCCTTCGGGGCTGACATGGACGATGTTGCGGTCGTCGGTGCAGACCGCGAAGCCGTCCACCTCCTCCTGCGTCACCTCGTGCCAGGCCGTGACGCCGATCTCCTTGCCGACCGCCGCCTGATAGTCCTCGAACGTCCACACGGGCACGTCCCGCTCCAGCGGGTCCATGTCCTCGAACTCGAAAGGTCCGACCGTCTTTCTCATGCTTCGCGCCCCGCTTCGAAGAGATCGCCGCCCGTCATCGTCCCGATGCCGCCGTCGAGCGGCAGGATGCAGCCGGTCACGTAGGCGCCGGCCCTCGAGGAGAGGAACAGCGCCGCGCCCATCAGGTCCTCGGCCGTGCCGAGCCGGCCGAGCGGCACGGTCTTCGCCATCGCCGCGGCCTTCTCGTCGGTGTCGGTGGCGAAGGCGGTCATCCGCGAGGGGAAGGGCCCCGGCGCGAAGGCGTTGACCGTCAGCCGCCGCCCCGCCAGCTCCTTGGCGAGGATCCGCGTCAGATGGTGCACCGCCGCCTTCGAGGCCGAATAGGAGTAGGTTCCGTCCGCCAGCGGCCAGGCGCCCATCACCGAGCCGAGATTGATGATCCGCGCCGGGTCCTCGTCGCTCGCGCCGGCCTCCAGCAGCGGCAGGAGGCGGCGCGTCAGATCGAAGAGGCCGGCGACGTTGACCTTCATGACCCGGTCCCAGCCCTTCCAGGGGAAGTCGTCGAGCGTCTCGCCCCAGGTCACGCCGGCGTTGTTGACGAGGATCTCGAGCGCGTCGGTGCGCCGTGCGACCTCCGCCGCCAGCGCCTCGCAGCCCTCCTCCGAGCCGACGTCGCCCCGAAAGGCCTCGAGCGTGCCCTTGAGGCCCATCGCGTTCAGCTCCGCCGCCGTCGCCTCGCACGCGTCCAGCTTGCGGCTCGCGATCATCACCCGCGCCCCGCCCCGGGCCAGACCCTCGGCGATGGACCGGCCGATGCCGGCGCCGCCTCCGGTGACCAGCGCGGTCTTGCCGCGCACGCCGAACAGGTCCTCGAGATCGCTCATGCCGCCTCCCTATCGCGCCGGCCTCTGGCGGGCCGGTCCGCGCGCCGCGACGCCCCTGCGGCGTCCGCGCGCTTGCCAACATACCCGGTAGTATGCAATCGTGCACGACATGGATGCAAGCCCCGAGACGGCCCTTCGCGACAGGGCGCCCGACGCCCCGGCCGCCGACGGCGGACCGCGGGACGAGGTGCTCGTCGCCGCGGCCGAGACCTTCACGGCCAAGGGCTTCGCCGCCGCCTCCATCGACGACGTCGCCCGCGCCATGGGGGCCACCAAGGGCCGCGTCTATCACTACCACCGCTCGAAGCTGGACCTTTTCGCCGCCGTGGTTCGCCGGGGGCTCGAGATCATCCATGCCGACGTGACGCGCGCCGCCGCGGCGGCGGCCCCGGACCCCGCCGCGCGGATGGCGGCCATGACCCGCGCCCACGTCGTCTCGATCCTGCGCGACAGGCCGTTCCACCGCTGCGCGCTGCAGGGCGTCGAGATGCACCTGACCGCCGCCACCACGCCCGAGCAGCGCGCCGCGCTCGCCGATCTGATCGCGCTGCGCGACCGTCACCAGCGCCTGTTCGAGGACGCCATCGCCGAGGGCGCCCGCGGCGGCGGCTTCGGCGCGACCGACCCGCGGCTCGCGGCGCGCACGCTGCTCGCGGCCCTCAACGGGCCGGTCCACTGGTACCGGCCCCGCGCCGGAGAGACCGAGGCGGACCGCGCCCGCCTCGTCGATGAGATCGCCGCCTTCGCCCTCCGGGGCCTGGGCGCGCAAGCCGAACCCACCAAAGGGAGGAAAGCATGAACACCCGCGTAGCTCCGGGCGCCGAGATGGCCCTCGGCATGTCCGACCGGCTGAAGCCGATCCACGCCAAGGTCGCGGCGATGATCCGCGACGAGATCACCCCCGCCTCCGAGGAGTTCCTCCAGGAGGTCGCGAACAATCCCGACCGCTGGTCCTACACGCCGCGGATGAAGGAGATCCTCGAGGGGCTGAAGAAGAAGGCCCGGGCCGAGAACCTCTGGAACTTCTGGCTGACCGATTCCGAGGCCGGCTGGGGCCTGACCACGGTCGAATACGCCTATCTCGCCGAGCAGATGGGCAAGGCGCATCTGGGCGCCGAGACCTTCAACTGCTCCGCGCCCGACACCGGCAACATGGAGGTGCTCGAGCGCTACGGCAACGAGCGCCACAAGGAGCGGTGGCTGAAGCCGCTGCTCGAGGGCGAGATCCGTTCGGCCTATCTGATGACCGAGCCGGACGTCGCCTCCTCCGACGCCACCAACATGCAGATGAAGTGCGAGCGCGTCGGCGACGAATACGTGCTGAACGGCGAGAAGTGGTGGTCCTCCGGCGCCGGCGACCCGCGCTGCAAGATCTACATCGTCATGGTGCACACCCCGGACGCGAGCCGCCCCAAGCACCAGCAGCACTCGATGGTGCTGGTCCCGGCCGAGACGCCCGGCATCACCAAGCTCCGCGCGATGTCGGTCTACGGCGAGGACGACGCGCCGCACGGCCATCTGCACCTGAAGTTCGAGGACGTGCGGATCCCGGCCGAGAACCTCCTCCTCGGCGAGGGCCGCGGCTTCGAGATCTCCCAGGGCCGCCTCGGCCCGGGCCGCATCCATCACTGCATGCGCGCGATCGGCCAGTCCGAGAAGGCGCTGGAACTGATGATCAAGCGCGGCCTTTCGCGCGAAGCGTTCGGCAAGCAGCTCGTCCATCTCGGCGCCAACTACGACATCATCGCCGAGGCGCGGATGAAGATCGAGCAGGCGCGCCTGCTCTGCCTCAAGGCCGCGTGGATGATGGA
>DATFKM010000304.1:0-4672 GCA_035268645.1 Paracoccaceae bacterium
GTGCGGGCCGGGGTGGCGGGCGCCTGGCTCGGCTGGGGGGTGATGCTGCTCGGCCTCGGCGCCACGGCCTGGGCGCTGGCGGCCTTCGCGCGGGCGCGCCTGATCTCGGCGCCGAGGGCGCCGGGGGTGGTGGAGGCGACGGAGGGGCGGGTCGCCTATCTGGGGCCGGACACCGGCGGCGTCGCGGCGCTGGGCGAGATCCTGACGGTGGAGGCGGCGCGGGACGCCGAGGGCCGGGCGGTCTGGCGGTTCCGCACGGTGGACGGGCGCTTCGACGCGCCGGCGGGCGCGCGGGGGGCCGAGCGGCTGCCGGACGTGCTGGCGGCGCTGCCGGGCTTCAGCGTGGAGCGGGCGGCGGGCGCCTTCGCGAGCCTCTCGGACCGTCCGGTCCCGATCTGGCGCCGCGGCGTTTCCGGATAGGACACGGGTTCGTGCCGGAGGCGCGGGCGGTCCGCCCTTGCGGCCCCCGGACGGCCCGCCTATCCCTCCCCGACGCGCGCCCGGACGCGCACCGAGGGAGGGAGCGCGCGCGATGTCGATACCCCAGAGCGGCGGCGGCCCTGTCGAGAGCCGCGAGCAGCTGGCGCAATACCTCGCCTCGGGCTGCAAGCCCGAGAGCGAGTGGCGCATCGGCACCGAGCACGAGAAGTTCGGCTTCGACCTCGCGACGCTGAAGCCGCTGCCCTATGACGGCCCCTGCTCGATACGCGCGATGCTGGAGGGGCTGCGCGACCGCTTCGGCTGGGCGCCGGTCGAGGAGGCGGGCCACCTGATCGGGCTGGTCAAGGACGGCGCCAACGTCAGCCTCGAGCCGGGCGGCCAGCTCGAGCTCTCGGGCGCGCCCCTGGAGACGATCCACCAGACCTGCGACGAGGCCAACGAGCATCTGCGCGAGGTCCGCGAGGTCGCCGAGGCGATCGGCGCGGGGTTCATGGGCCTCGGCGCCGCGCCGGAATGGCGCCACGAGGAGATGCCGATGATGCCCAAGGGGCGCTATCGGCTGATGACCCGCTACATGAACGAGATCGGCCCCTGGGGCGTGCAGATGATGTACCGCACCTGCACGATCCAGGTGAATCTCGACTTCTCGTCCGAGGCGGACATGGTGAAGAAGCTGCGGGTGGCGCTGGCGCTTCAGCCCGTCGCCACGGCGCTCTTCGCCAATTCGCCGTTCTTCGAGGGCCGGCCGACGGGGGGGCGCAGCTGGCGCAGCAAGGTGTGGCAGGGCCTCGACGACGACCGCACCGGGATGCTGCCCTTCGTGTTCGAGGAGGGCTTCGGCTTCGAGCGTTGGGTGGACTATGCGCTCGACGTGCCGATGTACTTCGTCTACCGCGACGGGACCTATGTCGACGCGCTCGGGCAGAGCTTCCGCGACTTCATGGAGGGCCGGCTGCCGGCGCTGCCGGGCGAGACGCCGACGCTGAGCGACTTCGCCGATCACCTGACCACGATCTTCCCCGAGGCGCGGATCAAGAAGTTCATCGAGATGCGCGGGGCCGACGGCGGGCCGTGGCGGCGGATCTGCGCGCTGCCGGCGCTGTGGGTCGGGCTGGTCTACGATCAGGTCGCGCTCGACGCGGCCTGGGAGCTCGCCAGGGACTGGACGGCGGAGGAGCGCGAGGCGCTGCGACGCGACGCGGCCGAGCGGGGTCTGGCGGCGGCGGCGCCCGGCGGACGCACCATGCTGGATCTGGCGCGCGACGTCGTCGGCATCGCCGATGCGGGTCTGAAGGCGCGGGCGCGCCCCGGCTCGGGCGGGCTGCTGCCGAACGAGGCGCATTTCCTCGATCCGCTGCGCGAGGCCGTCGAGCGCGGCGAGACGCCGGCGGACGAGCTGCTGGCGCGGTATCACGGCGAGTGGGGCGGCGACCTCTCGCGCGTCTACGCCGAAGAGGCCTACTGAACGCCCATGGCGCGGGCGAGGCGGCGGGCGAGCGGCAGCAGCGCCGCCCCGACCAGCGCGAGGAACCCGGCGAGGGCGGGCGCGGCGTAGGCCGGCCCGCCCGGCGGCGCGAGGGCGACGGCGGCGAGGGCGAAGAGATGCCCCGCCGCGGCGCCGCCCGCGGCGAGGGCCGGGCCGTCGCGCCGCCCGATCCGTCCCAGAAGCCAGCGCGTCGCCGCGCCGAAGGTCAGGGCGAAGATCAGGAACGCGATCAGCAGCACGATCCCGACCCGGAGAGTCACGGCGCGCACCTCCTCTCCCGTGGTCAGCGCGGCGCCCGCGACGAGGAAGGCGAGCGCGGCGCCGAGGGCGGCGAGCAGCGTCGCGGCGAGGGCGAGGCCGAGGGCGTGGCGGAGAAGGGCGGTCATCGGGGGCTCCGGAAGGCGCGGCGGCGCGCGAGATGCAGCACGAGGTGCAGCCAGAGCGCGCCGCCGAGGGCGAAGGGGGCGACGATGAGGCCCCAGCGCCGGGCCTCGCCGAGGAGGAGCTCCGGGGCCACGCCGCGGGCGCCGGACCAGGCGGCGAGGAACGCGAGGCCGAGCGTCGCGAGCGCCCCGGCGGCGAGGGCCGCGACGAGACCCGGAAGCCACGGCCTGAACGCCGCGAGGAGGATGGCCGTCGTCGGCCCCGCCACCAGCCAGATCGAGAGCCCGAGCGAGGTGGCCGAGAAGGCGGGGAACACCGTCCAGCGTCCGATGCCGGTGACGTCGACCAGCGGCGGCTGGCTGACGGCGAGGGCGACGGCCGCGACCGCGGCGGCGCCGAGCGCCGGCGCGAGGAGCCCGACCGCGTAGGCGGCGAGGGTCGGGCCCGGGGAGGCCGGAGGCAGGGCGCGCGCGTCGGTCATGCCCGGCGTTGAAGCCGTCGGGGCCGGCGGCGTCAAGCGCCGGCCCCTCGTGAGGCGGTCTCAGCCGGTCTGGGCGCCGCCGACGGTGAGCCCGCCGATCAGCAGGGTGGGCTGGCCCACGCCGACCGGCACCCACTGGCCGGCCTTGCCGCACATGCCCATGCCGGGATCGAGCGCCATGTCGTTGCCGATCATGCGGATCCTGCGCAGCGCGGTGGCGCCGTCGCCGATCAGGGTCGCGCCCTTCACCGGGTGCAGGCGCCTGCCGTTCTTCACGCGATAGGCCTCGGTGCAGGAGAACACGAACTTGCCGTTGGTGATGTCGACCTGCCCGCCGCCGAAATGCACGGCGTGGATGCCGTCCTCGACCCCGGCGACGACCTCCTCGGGGTCGGCGTCCCCGCCGAGCATCAGGGTGTTGGTCATGCGCGGCATCGGGGCGTGGGCGTAGGACTGGCGGCGGCCGTTGCCGGTGGGCTCGACCCCCATCAGGCGGGCGTTCTGGCGGTCCTGCATGAAGCCGACGAGGACGCCGTCCTCGATCAGCACGTTGCGGCGGGAGGGCGTGCCCTCGTCGTCGACGGTGATCGAGCCGCGGCGGTTCTGGATCGTGCCGTCGTCGACCACGGTGACGCCCGGGGCGGCGACGCGCTCGCCCATCAGGCCGGCGAAGGCGGAGCTGCGCTTGCGGTTGAAGTCGCCCTCCAGTCCGTGGCCGACGGCCTCGTGCAGGAGGATGCCGGGCCAGCCGGCCGAGAGCGCGACGTCCATGACGCCGGCGGGGGCGTCCTCGGCCTCGAGATTGACGAGGGCCTGGCGGATCGCCTCGTCGACGAGGCCGCGGCCGTAGGCGGGGTCCATCACCGCCTCGACGCCGTGGCGCCCGCCGCCGCCGGCCGTGCCCTGCTCGCGCCGGTCGCCGGATTCGACGATCACGGAGACGTTCATGCGCACCAGCGGGCGCACGTCGGTGACGAGGCCGCCGTCGGGGCGCAGGATCGCCACCTCCTGCAGCGAGGCGCCGAGGGAGGCGGTGACCTGGACGACCTTCGGTTCCCTGTCGCGGGCGTAGGCGTCGAGTTCCGCCAGATGGCCGGCGCGGGCGGCGAAGTCCGGCCCCTCCATCGGGTCGACGTCGTCGTAGAGCCGACGGTTGGTGGCGGCGGGCGGCGCCGACATCGACGCCTCGGCGCCGTGCGCGCGGGCGGCGAGGCGCGCGGTCTCGGCGGCGCGCTTCAGCGCGGCCTCGGAGATCTCGGTCGAGTGGGCGTAGCCCGAGACCTCGCCCGCCACGGCGCGCAGCCCGAAGCCCTCGCCCGCGTCGTAGGAGGCGGTGCGCAGGCGCCCGTCGTCGAAGGCGAGGGATTCGGCGCGCCGCCGCTCGAGAAACAGCTCGCCGTCGTCGGCGCCGGCGGTGGCCTCGCGCAGCACGGCGAGGGCGCGGTCCCGATCGAGGCGGGTCTCGAAGGGGCGGAAACGGTCCGACATGGGAGCTCCTGCGGCGGGGGATGACGCCGTCGGAAGATGGGCCGGGCAGGGGCGCGGATCAATGCCGGGACGCCCGGCGCGACTCGCCCGAGCGGCGACGGGTCGCGGGGCGCGGCCCCTCGAAACGGCGTTGCGCAGCGTGTGCGGTTCGTCCAGAAAACCTCCGGCGCCGTTGCGCGCGGCCCGGCATCGCGGTCTTGAAGGGATGCGGCGTCGCGCAGGCGCACGAGGTGTCGCATTGCCCTCCGGCGCGCGACGTGGGAAATCTTCCGTCGCAACGGATACGTCTGCATACAGCGCGGCGGGCCGAGCGCCGGCGCGCAACGGCGGAAGGAAAGGGGTCGCGATGCGATTCGGGACGTTCAGGGCGATGGCGGGCGCCGCGGCGGCGC
>DATFKM010000305.1:0-7359 GCA_035268645.1 Paracoccaceae bacterium
CGCCGCCGCGCTCCGCCCCGGTCGGCGGCGGGGCGGGCGGGTGGGCGCCGACGGCCGGGGCGGGGCGCGGCGGCGCCGCGCGCAACGAAAGGGACGAGGCATGAAGGATCTGACCCCGCCGCGGGAGACGCTGGAGCCGATCGAGATCGCCTCGCGCGACGAGATCGCGGCGCTTCAGCTCGACCGGCTGAAATGGAGCCTGCGGCACGCCTGGGACAACGTGCCGACATACCGGGCCAGGTTCGAGGCGGCGGGGGTGTCTCCGGACGATCTGACCAGCCTCGAGGACATCGCGAAGTTCCCGTTCACCACGAAGCGGGACCTGCGCGACGCCTATCCCTTCGGGATGTTCGCGGTTCCGCGAGAGAAGGTGGCGCGGATCCACGCCTCCTCCGGCACCACGGGCAAGCCGACGGTGGTGGGCTACACCAAGCGCGACCTTCAGGTCTGGGGGAACCTCGTGGCGCGCTCGATGCGGGCCTCGGGCACGCGGCCCGGCGATCTGGTGCACATCTCCTACGGCTACGGGCTCTTCACCGGGGGCCTCGGCGCCCATGCGGGGGCGGAGGCGCTGGGCTGCACGGTGGTTCCGGTCTCCGGCGGGATGACGCAGCGCCAGGTGACGCTGATCGAGGATTTCCGGCCGACCACGATCATGGTGACGCCGTCCTACTTCCTCTCGATCCTCGACGAATACCGCGCGCGCGGCATCGACCCGCGCGAGAGCCCGCTGGAGGTCGGCATCTTCGGGGCCGAGCCCTGGACCGACGCGATGCGCCGCGAGATGGAGCAGGCCTTCGACATGCATGCCGTCGACATCTACGGGCTTTCGGAGGTGATGGGCCCGGGCGTCGCCAACGAGTGCGTCGAGACCAAGGACGGACTGCATGTCTGGGAGGACTGCTTCTATCCGGAGATCGTCGATCCCGAGACCGGCGCGCCGGTGGCCGACGGCGAGGTGGGCGAGCTGGTCTTCACCACGCTGACCAAGGAGGCGATGCCGGTGATCCGCTACCGCACGCGCGACCTGACGCGCCTGCTGCCGGGCACGGCGCGCTCGATGCGGCGGATGGAGAAGGTCACCGGCCGGTCCGACGACATGATCATCCTGCGCGGCGTCAACGTGTTCCCGAGCCAGGTGGAGGAGCAGATCCTCAAGGTGGAGGGCCTCGCGCCGCACTGGCAGATCGAGCTGACGCGCGAGGGGCGGATGGATTCGATGACCGTGCACGTGGAGGCGACGGCCGATCACGCCGACGACGCCTCGCGCGCGGCGGCGGGCGCGCGGCTCACGGCGGCGGTGAAGGGCGTGATCGGGATCAGCGTCGGGGTTCAGGTGGCCGACCCGGGCGGCGTGGAGCGTTCGGCCGGCAAGGCGCGGCGGGTGATCGACTCGCGGGGGGGCTGAACTCCGGGGCTGCGCGGCGCGGCCTGCGAGGGCGCGCGGCGGGGATCAGCGCAGGACGGAGCGGATCTGGGCGCCGGCCTTGCAGAAGTCCATGCGCCCGGCGTAGCGGCGCTTCAGGCGGCCCATGACCGCGCCCATGTCGCGCAGGCTCGCGGCCTTGGTGGTGGCGATGGCCTCGGCCACGGCGGCGCGGGCCTCGTCGTCCGAGAGCGGCTTCGGCAGGAACTCGCGGATCACGTCCGCCTCGCTGCGTTCCTGCTCGGCCAGCTCCAGGCGGCCGGCCTCCTCGTAGCCGCGCACGCTCTCCTCGCGCTGGCGGATCATCGTGGCGAGGATCTCCGCGATCTCGGAGTCGCCGAGGCCGGCGGCCTCCTCGTCGCGCTCGCGCAGCGCGCGCTCGCGGTCGTCGATGGCGGCCTTCATCAGGCGCAGGGTGCAGAGGCGCGCGGCGTCCTGGCCGGCCCTCGCGGCGTCGATTTCGGCGGATAGTCGCTGTCGCATGGACTTCGGGATCCCGTGACGGCTGATGCGGCGTGGAACCTACACCGGAAAGCGGCTTTGGCCAATCGGGCGAATTTTCGGCAAGCCTCTGTTTTCATTGCGGCCGAAACCCTTGACGCGGGCGGCGGCGCCCCCGAATTGACGGCATGACCGCGTCTCCATAGGGTCGCGCGACTCATTCCAGGAGCTTCCGCGATGTCCAGCCCCGCCGCCGCCACGCGCCGTCCGGCCGCCGATCTGCCCGTTCCCGAGGGGGCGACGGCCTGCCTCGCCTTCGCCGACGGCCAGGTGTTCTTCGGGCGCGGCTTCGGCGCCGAGGGCGAGGCGACGGCCGAGCTCTGCTTCAACACGGCGATGACGGGGTATCAGGAGATCCTGACGGACCCCTCCTACGCCGGGCAGGTGGTGACCTTCACCTTTCCCCATGTCGGCAACGTGGGCGTGAACCCGGAGGACGAGGAGACGGCGGATCCCGTCGCGCTCGGCCTCGTGACCCGCTGGGATCCGACGTCGCCCTCGAACTGGCGCGCGGCGGAGGGGCTTTCGGCCTGGCTGGCGCGGCGCGGGCGCATCGGCATCGGGGGCGTGGACACGCGGCGGCTGACGCGGGCGATCCGCCTCGGCGGGGCGCCGCATGTCGCGCTGGCGCACCGGGCGGACGGGAAGCTGGATCCGGCCGCGCTGGTGGAGACGGCGCGCGGCTTTCCGGGGCTGGTCGGGGCCGATCTGGCGCGCGACGTGACCTGCGCGCAGAGCTATCGCTGGGACGAGACGCGCTGGGCGTGGCCCGACGGCTTCGGGCGACGCGAGGCGCCGGGGCCGCGGGTGGTGGCGGTGGACTACGGCGCCAAGCGCAACATCCTGCGCTGCCTCGCCAGCGCGGGCTGCGAGGTGACGGTGCTGCCGGCGACGGCGACGGCCGAGGACGTGCTGGCGCTGGATCCGGCGGGCGTGTTCCTCTCCAACGGCCCGGGCGACCCGGCGGCGACGGGCGAGTACGCCGTGCCGATGATCGAGGGCGTTCTGGCGAAGGGGCTGCCGATGTTCGGCATCTGCCTCGGCCATCAGATGCTGGCGCTCGCGCTCGGCGCGAAGACGGTGAAGATGAGCCACGGCCATCACGGGGCGAACCACCCGGTGAAGGACCTGACCACCGGCAAGGTGGAGATCACCTCGATGAACCACGGCTTCTCGGTGGATGCGCAGAGCCTGCCCGCCGGGGTGCGCGAGACGCACGTCTCGCTGTTCGACGGGTCGAACTGCGGGATCGCGATGGAGGGGCGACCGGTGTTCTCGGTCCAGCACCATCCGGAGGCGAGCCCGGGGCCGCAGGATTCGCACTACCTCTTCGAACGGTTCGCCGCGGCGATGAAGGACTGACGGTCGCCGGGCCGCCCCCCGTCGGCGTCGCGGCCGCAACGATCTTGTGTCCGCCGCGATCCTGGGGCCTTGTGATGCCCGGCGTCCCGTTCCCCCAAAGGTCGTGTCAGGGGGCGCCGATGGCGCGTTGCGTGGGAGGGCGGTCCGGAACGGCTCTCCGCAGGCCGTGCCGCGCGCCGTCCTCCCGGTCCGGGACCGGTCAGTCGGTCGGGACGCCGAGCGGGTCGAGCAGGGTCCGGCCGCCGTCGACGGCGACGACCTGGCCGGTCACGAAGCTGGCGGCGGGGGAGGCGAGGAACAGCGCGGCCTCGGCCACCTCGTCCATGTCGGCGATGCGGCCGAGGGGGGTGACGCGCTGCAGCTCGGCGCGCAGCTCCGCCCGCTCGCGCAGCGCCTCCCGCAGGTTCCCGCTCATCACCGAGCCGACGGCTACGGCGTTGACGCGGATGCCGTGCGGCGCGAGCGCCACGGCGAGGGAGCGGGTGAGCTGGTCCACCGCGGCGCAGGCGACGGAGTAGTGCAGCAGTTCCGGCAGGGTGCGCTGGGCGGCGATCGAGGTGAGGTTGACCACGGCGCCGGCCGGACCCTCGGCCCCCTCGGCCTGGGCGATCATGCGCCGGGCGACGAGCTGGCTGAGCTGAAAGCCGGTGCGGACGTTGCGCTCGAACAGCCCGACCAAGTCGGCGGGGTCGCTTTCGAGCGCGTCGCCCCAGACCACGTCGCGCGCGGCGTTGACGAGGACGTCCACGCGTTCGAACGCGTCGAGCGAGGCCGCCAGCAGGTTCTGCGCCCCGAGCGGGGTGGAGAGGTCGCAGGCGAAGGCGGCGACGGCGGCGTCGCGCTCGGCGAGGCGCTCCTCGGTCTCGCGCAGGGCCGCCTCGTCGCGGTCGGAGATGACGACGCGGGCGCCGGCTTCGGCGAAGCGGGCGGCGACGGCGCGGCCGACGCCGCCGCCGGCGCCCGTCACGACGGCGGTGCGGCCTTCCAGCGATCCGGGCATGGCGGACTCCCCCTTGCGGTTCGGGCCGGAGCCTAGGCCGCGCGGGGGCCGAGGGGAACCGCCCGCGCGGCCCGCGGCGGCGGTTGACATGGGCCGAGGCTTGGCGAGGGTCGAAGTCGCGCCATCCGCAGCCTTCGGAGCCCCCGCCATGACCTCGCCGTTCCTGCAGGGACTGGACCGCACGCCGGCCAATCACCGCCCGCTGACGCCGCTCACGCTGCTGGAGCGCGCCGCCGCGGTGCATCCCGAGCGCACGGCGATCGTGCATGGCGAGGGGCGGACGAGCTACGCCGAGTTCGCGGAACGTTCTCGGCGTCTGGCCTCGGCGCTGGCGGAGGCCGGGGTGGGGCGGCACGACGTCGTCTCGACGCTGCTCCTGAACACGCCGCCGATGCTGGAGGCGCATTACGGCGTGCCGATGCTGGGCGCGGTGCTGAACGCGATCAACACGCGGCTCGACGCGGCGGGCACGGCCTTCATCCTCGATCATGCCGAGGCGAAGGTGCTGCTGGTGGACGCCGAGCTGGCGCCGCTGGCGCGCGAGGCGCTGAATCGGGCGACGAACGCGCCGCGCGTGATCTGCTGGCGCGATCCGACGGCGCCGGAGACGCATGGCGAGGCCGAGGGGCTGGAGGACTACGAGGCGTTCCTCGCCGCCGGCGATCCGGGTTTCGAGGGGCCGGGCCCGGAGGACGAGTGGGACGCGATCGCGCTCAACTACACCTCCGGAACCACCGGGGACCCGAAGGGCGTGGTCTATCACCACCGGGGCGCGATGCTGCTGGCGACGGGCAACGTGATCCATGCCGGGATGGGGCCGTTCCCAGTCTACCTCTGGACGCTGCCGATGTTCCACTGCAACGGCTGGTGCTTTCCGTGGACGCTGAGCGCGCGCGGCGGCACGCATGTCTGTCTGCGGGCGGTGCGCGCCGGGCCGATCTTCGAGGCCATCGCCGAGCACGGGGTGACGCACATGTGCGGCGCGCCGATCGTGATGTCGACGCTGCTGAACGCGCCGGAGGCCGAGACGCGGCCGCTGCCGCATCGGGTGGAGTTCATGACCGCCGCGGCGCCGCCGCCCGAGTCGGTGCTGGCGGCGATGGCCGAGGCGGGCTTCTCGGTCACGCATCTCTACGGGCTGACGGAGGTCTACGGGCCCGCGGTCATCAACGAGTGGAAGCCGGAATGGGACGGCCTCGCGCCCGGCGAGCAGGCGCGGCTGAAGGCGCGCCAGGGCGTGCGCTACGCCGCGCTGGAGCGGCTCGACGTGCGCGATCCGGAGACGATGGAGCCGGTGCCGGCCGACGGCGAGACGATGGGCGAGATCGCGTTCTCCGGAAACGTCGTGATGAAGGGATACTTCAAGAACCCGTCGGCCACCGACAAGGCGCTGAAGGGCGGCTGGTTCTGGTCCGGCGACATCGCGGTGAAGCACCCCGACGGCTACGTGCAGATCAAGGACCGCTCCAAGGACGTGATCATCTCGGGCGGCGAGAACATCTCCTCGATCGAGGTGGAGGAGGCGCTGTACCGCCATCCGGCGGTGGCGCTCTGCGCCGTGGTGGCGAAGCCGGACGAGAAATGGGGCGAGACGCCCTGCGCCTTCGTCGAGCTGAAGGAGGGCGCCGAGGTCTCGGAGGACGACCTGATCGCGCATTGCCGGGACGAGCTGGCGCGTTTCAAGGCGCCGCGGCGGGTGGTGTTCGGCGAACTGCCCAAGACCTCCACCGGCAAGATCCAGAAGTTCGCGCTCCGCGAGCGCGCGAAGGCGGTCTGAGTTTGCGCGGGCGGCCGCGCCGATGAGCCGGGATCCGGACGCGCTGCCGACGGGGCTGCGCGCCCGCGTCTGGCGGCAGTTGGAGCTTTCGGCCTGGCCGCGGCCGGGACTTTCGCCGTCGAACCGGGCGCTGGCGCTGACGGTGCTGGTCTCGGTCGCCGCCGCCGCGCTTCTGACCGAGCCGACGTTGGAGGCTTGGCGGCGACCGCTCCATTTCGTGCTGGCCGCCTGCGCCCTCGTCTTCACGGCCGAGTTCGCGGCGCGCTGGTGGTCGGCCTTCGCCGATCCGCGGCGGGGGGAGCGGCGCGGCGGCGCCTGGGGCTGGCCGTTCCGCTGGGGACCGCTGCTGGATTTCGCGGCGCTGCTGGGGGCCTGGGCGGAGGCGATGACGGGCGTCGGCCTCGGCTGGGCGGTGATGCTGCGCCTGGCGCGGGTGATGGAGGTGTTCGCGCTGGACGACCGCAGCCCGCTCGGCCGCGCGGCGACGGAGCTGTGGTCGGCGGTGCGCGCGCGGCGGCTGGAGTTCGGCATCGCGGCGTCGCTCGCCGGGATGCTGGTGATGCTGGCCTCGGTCGCGATCTACATGGTCGAGCGGAACGTGCAGCCGGAGATCTTCGGGTCGATCCCGCGGGCGATGTGGTGGGCGATCGTGACGCTGACGACGGTGGGCTACGGCGACGCGATCCCGGCGACGGCGGTCGGCAAGGTCATCGGGGCGGTGGTGGCGCTGTCCTCGGTCGCGCTGATCGCGCTGCCCGCGGGGATCATGGCGGCGGCCTTCTCGGAGGCGGTGCAGCGGCTGAAGCGGCGGGACGGGCAGCCCTGAGCCTTCAGGGCCAGACCCACCAGGCGAAGGCGAAGGCGCCGGCCGAGAGCGCGAAGGCCGCGGCCATCACCACCCCGTCGCGGCTGACGAGGCCGAAGCCGAACAGCGCGATCACGAACGAAGGCGGCGCGACCGCGAAGGGCACGAGGCCGAGCGGCAGCATCGTCAGGGCGAGGCCGATGCAGGTCGCCGCCGCGAGACGGACGGCGACCGGGCGCAGCAGGATCGAGAGCCGGGGGCGGGAGATGCGCTCGAGCCGCCTGCCCCAGGGCCGCACGCGCCGCAGGCCTTCCTCCAGCGCGTCGGCGTCGATCTCCCGGCGGGCGAGGATGCGCGGCAGGTAGAAGCCGCCGCCCGAGAGCAGCAGATGCGTCGAGACCATCAGCATCAGCGACATGGTCAGGAAGCCGACCCCGGGCAGCCCGCCGATCACCGGCGTCAGCGAGATCGCGCCGAGCAGCAGCAGC
>DATFKM010000306.1:0-4296 GCA_035268645.1 Paracoccaceae bacterium
CGCCAAGCCCGCACACGCGCATGACGCGCGCGGCACGAAAGGCCGACCGGAGCCCGACCGCGGTCACACGGGAGTCCGACGCGGTATGTACGAAAGGCCGACATTTGCATGACGTCCGCTGCACACGCGCGGCACGCCGTCTGCACGAAGGCGGCACGCCGATCCGCCCGAATCGGCCCGCTTGACACCGCCCCGCCCCCGGTCTCCCCTCGCGCCGCAAGCCGAGACCCGGAGGGAAAGCCCGCCCATGACCGCGCCCGCGCCGCCGCCCCTCGGGGCCGGCCTCGACCGTCTCTTCGCCCCGCGCTCCATCGCCGTGATCGGCGCCTCCGGGCGTCCCGGCTCCTTCGGACGCCGCACGCAGGAGAACCTCGCCCGCTTCGTCGGAGAGACCTTCCTCGTGAACCCCTCGCGGGACGAGATCGACGGGCGCCCCTGCTTCCGCTCGGTGGCCGATCTCCCCTCCGTCCCCGACTGCGCGCTGATCGCCACCCCCCGCGACACCGTCGAGGCGCTGGTCGAGGCCTGCGCCGAGAAGGGGATCGGCGGCGCGCAGGTCTACGCCTCCGGCTTCGCCGAGGTGGGGCGGGAGGAGCTCGTCGCCCTCCAGACGCGCATCCGCGACGCCGCCCGCGCCGGCGGCCTGCGCCTCGCCGGGCCGAACTCCATCGGCTTCGTGAACTTCGGCCTCGGCCTCGGCGCGACCTTCATGACCGGCCTGCACCTCGACAAGGGCTTCGACGCCGCGCCCGAGACCCGCACCATCGGCCTCGTCAGCCAGTCCGGCGCCCTCGGCCTCGCCTTCACCCAGGCCATGCTCTCGGGCCAGTTCTTCAGCCACGTGCTGACCTCCGGCAACTCCGCCGACGTCGACGTGGCCGACAGCATCGCCTTCCTCGCCCGCGATCCGAGCTGCCGCGCCATCGCCTGCAACTTCGAGGGCTCGGCCGAACCCGCACGGGTGGCGGAGGCCTGCCGCATCGCCGCGGACGCCGGCAAGCCCTTGGTGGTGTTCAAGATGGCCTCCGGCGAGGCCGGCGCGAAGGCCGCCGCCTCCCACACCGGCTCCCTCGCCGGCGCCCACGACGCCTGGCGCTCGCTCTTCGAGCTGAACGGCGCCGTGATGGTCGACCGCTACGAGGACCTGCTCGAGACCGCCGCCTTCTTCGCCAAGGCCCGCCCCAACGACGGCGAGGGCGTGGCGATCGTCGCGACCTCCGGCGGCGCCGCGATCATGGCCGCCGACGCGGCCGAGCGGCACGGCGTCCCCCTCCCGCAACCCTCCGAGGCGCTGCGCGAGCGCCTCTCGGCCCGCATCCCCGAATTCGGCTCCACCGCGAACCCCTGCGACGTCACCGCTCAGGTGATCAACGACATGACGAGCCTGATCGACTGCGTCGAGGGCTTCATGGAGGAGCCGGAGATCGGCGCTTTCGTCACCCCCCACATCTTCGCCTACGAGCCTGCGCTGGAACGGATTCCCGTGCTCGACGGCCTCGCCGACCGGCACGGCAAGATCGTCTGCACCGTCTGGCTCTCGAGCTGGCTGGAGGGCCCCGGCGCGGCCGAACTTGCGGCGGCGCCCAACACCGCCCTCTTCCGCTCGACCGACCGCTGCATGGCGAGCTTCGCCGCCTGGCGCCGCTGGCTCCGCCGCGACGAGGTGGTCGGCACGACGCCGCCCGAGGCCCCGCCCGGCGCCGCCGAGGCCGCCCGCGCCGCCCTCTCCGACGCCTCCGGCGCCACCGTCGGCGAGCGCATCGCCAAGCGCGTCCTCGCCGCCTACGGCATCCCCGTCGTGCCCGAGATGGAGGCCGCCGACCCCGCCGCCGCCCGCGCCGCGGCGGAGACGCTGGGCCTGCCGGTGGCTCTCAAGCTCGACGCGCCCGATCTCGCCCACAAGACCGAGGCCGGGGGCGTCGCCCTGAACCTCGCCGACGGCCCGGCGGTGGAGGCCGCGGCCGCCGCCATGCTCTCTCGCGCCGAGGCGGCGGGCATCGCCGCCCGCGGCGTCCTCGTGCAGCGCATGGCGCCGAAGGGCGTCGAGATGGTCATCGGCGGCCGGCGCGATCCGGCCTTCGGGCCCTTGGTGACGGTCGGCCTCGGCGGGACGCTGGTGGAGGCGCTGAAGGACGTCGCCACCGCCCCCGCCCCGGTGAGCCCGGAGCAGGCGCTGCGGCTGATCGGCCGCCTCCGCCACGCCCATGTCCTCGACGGCGTGCGTGATCTGCCCGCGGTGGACCGCACCGCGCTCGCCGAGGCGGTGGCGGGCGCCAGCGTCATGCTGGCCGAGCTCGAGGAGATCGAGGAACTCGACGTCAACCCGGTGATCTGCCGGGGCGCCGAGATCCTCGCCGTCGACGGCCTGATCGTGCGGCGTTGATCCCGCGCCCCCGCCCCTCTAGCGTCGCGCGCGAGCCCGCCGCCGGAGAGCGGGCCTCAAGGGGAGGGCAGTATGGCGGAGCTTGAGTTCGTGCGCACCGAGCGCGAGGGGCGGGTGCTGGTGGTCACCCTGAACCGGCCCGAGGTGATGAACGCCTGCCACGCGCCGATGCATCACGAGCTGCACGGCGTCTGGAACGACTTCGCCGACGACCCCGAACTCTGGGTCGCGGTGCTGACCGGCGCCGGGGACCGCGCGTTCAGCGCCGGCAACGACCTGAAGGCGACGCATTCCGGCGCGGGGATCGACTGGCCGCCCACGGGCTTCTGCGGGCTGACCTCGCGCTTCGATCTGGAGAAGCCGATCGTCGCCGCGGTCAACGGCGTCGCCATGGGCGGCGGGTTCGAGACGGCGCTGGCCTGCGACCTGATCGTCGCCTCCGACAAGGCGCGCTTCGCGCTGCCGGAGGTGCGCGTCGGCCTCTTCGCCGCGGCGGGGGGCGTGCAGCGCCTCAGCCGCCAGATCGGACGCAAGGCGGCGGCGGGGATGATGCTCACCGGGCGCACCGTCCACGCCGAGGAGGCCGCGGCCCTCGGCATCGTCAACGAGGTGGTCCCGCATGAGGGGCTGAAGGCGCGCGCGCTCGAGGTCGCGCGGGATCTCGCGGCGGTCTCGCCCTCCTCGATCAAGGCGACGAAGCGCGTGCTGAACGCGATGGACGTCTCGGACCGGCTGCCGGAGAGCCTCGCCTATTCCCGCGAGGTCTCGACCGAGCTCCGCGCCACCGAGGACGCGAAGGAGGGCGTCGCGGCCTTCGTCGAGAAGCGCGCGCCGGAGTGGAGGAACCGATGAAGGTCGAGGGGAAGGTCGTCGTCGTCACCGGCGCGGCGCGGGGCATAGGCAAGGCGCTGGCCGAGCGCTTCGCGGCCGAGGGCGCGGCGAAGGTGGTCTGCGCGGACCTGCTGCGGGACGAGGTCGAGGCGACCGCGGCGGGTCTGCCGGAGGGCGTCGGCATCGCGCGGGCGGTCGACGTCTCGAAGGAGGAGGAGATCGCCGGGCTGGTCGACTTCGCCGAGCGCGAGGCGGGGGCGATCGCGCTCTTCGCCTCGAACGCCGGGATCTCGATCAAGGGCGGGCCGGAGCTGCCGGATTCCGACTGGCAGCGGATCTGGGACATCAACGTGATGGCCCATGTCTGGGCCGCGCGGCATGTCGTGCCGCGGATGGTGGGGCGGGGCGGGGGCTACCTGCTGAACACCGCCTCGGCCGCGGGTCTGCTGAGCCAGATCGGGTCGGCGCCCTATGCGGTGACGAAGCACGCGGCGGTGGGCCTCGCCGAGTGGCTGGCGCTGACCTACGGGGACGACGGGATCAAGGTCTCGGTGCTGTGTCCGCAGGGCGTCAAGACCGAGATGACGCGGGGCGGAGAGGGAAACGTCGCCGCCAAGGACGGGATGCTGGAGCCGGAGGAGGCCGCCGAGGCCTGCATCCGCGCGATCGAGGCGGAGACCTTCCTCGTCCTGCCGCATCCGCAGGTGCTGGACTACATGCGCAACAAGACGGCGGACTACGACCGCTGGCTCGGCGGCATGCGCAAGCTGAACCGGGTCTACCAGGGCTGATCGGAGAGAGAGACGATGAAGACGCGGATCACGGAGCTGTTCGGGATCGAGCACCCGATCATCCAGGGCGGGATGCATCATGTGGGCTATGCCGAGCTCGCCGCGGCGGTGTCGAACGCGGGCGGGCTGGGCATCATCACCGGGCTGACGCAGGGCACGCCGGAGAAGCTGGCAAACGAGATCGCCAAGTGCCGGGACATGACGGACAAGCCCTTCGGCGTGAACCTGACCTTCCTGCCGAGCCTCAGCCAGCCCGATTATCCGGGCCTCGTGAAGGCGATCATCGACGGC
>DATFKM010000307.1:0-11169 GCA_035268645.1 Paracoccaceae bacterium
CCCCTCGTCATGGACAAGTGGCGCACCCTGCAGGCCACCGCGCCGCTCCCCGGCACGCTCGCGCGCGTCCGCGCGCTGGCCGAGGCCGAGGACTTTCCCTGGAAGAACCCCAACCGCTTCCGCAGCCTGATCGGCGCCTTCGCCGCCAATCCCTGGCGCTTCCACGACGCCTCGGGCGAGGGCTACCGCTTCCTCGCCGACTGGCTGCTCAGGCTGGATCCGATCAATCCGCAGACCGCCGCCCGAACCGCCGGCGCCTTCGAGACCTGGCGGCGCTACGACGAGACCCGCCGCCGCATGATCCGCGACGAACTCGGCCGCATCGCGGAGACCGACGGCCTCTCCAAGGACCTCCGCGAGATCGCCGAGCGCATCCTCGGGACCTGAGACCGCGACCCGAGGCTCGTCACGCATGGCGCCCGCCGCGACCGCGCGGTCGCGCGCGGGGCGTTCGGCCGAGGCCGGGCTGCCCCGAGGGCCGCTCGTGCAGCCCCTGCGGCGGCCGGCGCCGTCGCCGCCCGCCGCCGCACCCGGCGTTCCGGCCGGCCGACCGCGATCGGGTGCGTCCGCGTCGGACGGGGCGCGCGGAGGCGCACCCGGGCCGACGCGGCACGGCGCCGTCCCGTTCTTCGGCGGGCGGGCGCGCTTCGCGGCGCCGGAGCGCGGCGGCGTCAGCCCTTGAACACGTTCCGCCGATGCCGGCGCAGATAGGTGGGATGCGGCCGCGCCCAGCCCTCGGACGGCATCAGCAGCCGGCGCTCGCTGCGCAGCAGCGCCGCCGCCCCCGGCGGCAAGCGATCGCCCGCCGTCAGGATCGCGCCGTCGTCGTCGACCGAGACCAGCCCGCGGTCGAACATCCAGTGCGCCGTGCCCGACAGCGCCAGCCCGTTGCGCAGCGCGTCCGGACCGTCCCGCTCCACCGGGCGGATATGCGCCGCCTGGACCTCCGGCCGCCCGCCTCCGTTCAGGATTCGCAGGCCGGTCATCGCGCAGGTCTCGCGGTAGGCGGCCTTCACCTGCCGGGCGAAGGCCGCGTCGCGGAGGCGGCGCGCCGTCAGCCGTTCGACCAGCGGCCGGCGAGGGGCCTGGCCCGGCGGTTCCTGAGCATGAACCGGATCGTCCGGCCGGAACGCGCCCCAAGGGCGTGGAGGCTCCGCGCTCGCCGGCGCCTCGGCCGGCGCCCAGTCCTCGGCGCCGAGCTCGTCCCGCACGCCCGCCAGACCCGCCGCGACGATCGCCTCGAACTCCGCATCCGGCAGGATCCTGACCGCCCGGCCGAACGCGCCCTTGTTGGTCGAGCCGTCCGGCTTGCGCAGTCCGCCCTCCATGAACAGGCCGTCCATCCGGAACGCCACGGGCGACGGGAAGGGAACATAGGTCCCCGGCGTCATGTAGGCGTGGAACATCCCCGCGCGCCGGGGATCGGGACGGATCCGCGCGACCTCGGCCGCCGCGAAACAGACCTGCCGCCCCCCGGTCCGCTCGCTTCCGGCCTCGACCCGCCGAGGCTCGTAGAACAGCACCCAGTCGCCGACGGCCCGCTCGGCCTGCCGCAGATAGGTCCGCGGAAAGTGGTAGCGCGATTCCGGCAGATCGTCGTAGATCGAGCCGTCCGCATGGGTGAACACGGCCTTGGCCATTGCGCGAGGATGCCCCGCGCCGGCACGCCGCGCCAGGCCCCGCCCGAACGCCGCGCATCCCCGCGAGGACCGCGAGCGCCGCGAGAAGAAGCCCCGCCACCGGACCGCAGACGGATCGCACCGCGCCGAACCCTCCGGCGCCCCGTGCGCCTCGGGACCATAAGAGGAACGAATCGCAAAGGAAGCGTTACCGCGGCCCCGGTCGCGGCGATTAACCGGGCGGCAAGGAGGAGGCGCTACCCCGACGCCCGTCGGACTGCCGTCGCGAGACCCGGATCCACGCCGAAACCGGTTCCCCCGTCCGACGACGTGCGCACCAAGTCGGCGCCATGTGCAGACGAATGGCCGACGTTTGGCATGCATCGTCTGCACGAAGGTCCGACATCCGCCGCATGGGGGGCCGACACGCGCGGCGCCGGTGGCCGACACGATCCGCACCGGGGCGGCGCCTCGGCCGCACGCCTGCGGCACGCGTTTCGGCGCTCGGCACGCCCAAGCGTCCGGCGCAGCCGCCCGAAGGCCGGCGCCGGGCGCGGCGAGAGGCCCGTTGACGGGAGAACGAAACCGGAACTAACTCCCGCCCATGCCCTTCGCCGAACTCTGCGCCGTCTCCAACTTCACGTTCCTCGCCGGCGCCGCGCATCCGGAGGAATACGCGCGCGAGGCCGCCGCCCTCGGCCTCGAGGCCATCGCCATCGCCGACGCCAACTCGGTCGCCGGCGTGGTCCGCGCCCACCAGGCGCTGAAGGAGCTCGCGCGGGAGGGCGTCGCCCCGATCCGCGAATCGGAGAGCGTCGGTCCTGCCGACGTGGTGGCCCGCGCCGCCGCCCTCGGCCGGCGCCGCGCCGGGAACCGCGACGCCCATGACGACACGGCCGAGGACCGCGCCGCGCTCTCCGCCGCCGCCCGCGGAGAGCCTTCCGCGTCGCCCAAGGGCTCCGGCTGGCGCGGCGCCGGCCCCGCCATGCGCCCCGGCCGCGACGGGCCCGAGCCGGTGGAGGACGGCCCCACGAAGCCCGCCCTCGCCGCCTTCGAGGACCGACCGATCCGCGCGATTCCGCGCCTGATCCCCGCCGCCCGCCTCGTCCTCGAGGACGCGCAGGAACTCGTCGCCCTGCCCACCGACCGCGCCGCCTGGGGCCGCCTCACGCGCCTGCTCACCCTCGGCAAGCGCCGGGCGCAAAAGGGCGAATGCCGGCTGACCGAGGCGGACGTGCTCGCCCATGCCGAGGGGATGATCCTGCTCTGGCGCGCCCCCCTCGCGCCGGGCGCCGATCTCCGCCCCCTCGCGCGCTGGGCGAAGGCGCGCCCGGGCGCCGTCCACCTCCTCGCCAGCCCCGGATACGACGGGCTCGACGGGCCCCGCCTCGACCGCCTCGCCGAGGCCGCCGAGGCCGCCGGCGCCCCGATGGTCGCCTCCGCCGCGCCACTCTACCACCGCGCCTTCCGCCGCCGCCTCGCCGACGTGCTGACCTGCATCCGCGAGGGGACGACCATCGACGCCCTCGGCCGCCGCGCCCAGCCCAACGCCGAGCGGCGCCTTAGGCCGGAGGCGGAGCTCCGCCGCCTCTTCGGCCCGCACGCCCACGCCGTCGACCGCGCCGCCGGGATCGCCCGCCGCTGCCGCTTCGCCCTCGACGAGCTGCGCTACGAATACCCCGACGAGGTCGCGGACGGCGAGGACCCCCAGGCCCGCCTCGAGCGCCTGACCCGAGAGGGCCTCGCCGAGCGCTATCCGGACGGCGTGCCCGACACGGTCGCGAAGATGGCCGCCCGCGAACTCGCGCTGATCGGCAAGCTGGACTACGCGCCCTACTTCCTCACCGTCCGCGACCTGGTCGCCTTCGCCGAAAGCCGCGGCATCCTCTGCCAGGGCCGCGGCAGCGCCGCCAACTCGGTCGTCTGCTACGCGCTGCGCGTCACCGCCATCGGGCCCGAGATCGCGACGATGGTGTTCGAGCGCTTCGTCTCCGAAGCCCGCGACGAGCCCCCCGACATCGATGTCGACTTCGAGCACGAGCGCCGCGAGGAGGTCATCCAGTACATCTACCGCCGCTACGGGCGGGAGCGCGCCGGCCTCTGCGCCACCGTGATCCACTACCGCGCCCGCCGCGCGATCCGCGAGGTCGGCAAGGCGATGGGCCTCTCGGCCGACGTGATCGACGCCCTCGCCTCCCAGATCTGGGGTTGGTCGACCGACGCGATCATGGAGGACCGCATCCGCGAGGTGGGCCTCGACCCGGCCGACCCGCGCCTCGCCCTGACGCTCGACCTCGTGAACGAGCTGATCGGCTTCCCCCGCCACCTCTCCCAGCATGTCGGCGGCTTCGTGATGACCCGCGGGCGCCTCGACGAACTCGTGCCCATCGAGAACGCGGCGATGGAGGACCGCACCGTCATCGAATGGGACAAGGACGACATCGACGCCCTCGGCATCCTCAAGGTCGACGTGCTGAGCCTCGGCATGCTCACCTGCATCCGCAAGGCGTTCGAGCTGCTGGAGCGTCACGCCGGCCAGCGCTGGACCCTCGCGACGCTGCCGCCGGAGGATCCGGCCGTCTACGACATGCTGTGCGAGGCGGACTCCCTCGGCGTCTTCCAGGTGGAATCGCGGGCCCAGATGAACTTCCTGCCGCGGATGCGCCCGCGATGCTTCTACGACCTCGTGATCCAGGTCGCCATCGTCCGCCCCGGCCCGATCCAGGGCGACATGGTCCACCCCTATCTCCGCCGCCGCCGGGGCGAGGAGAAGGTGAGCTTCCCCTCCGACGCCCTCGGCGAGGTGCTGGGCAAGACCCTCGGCGTGCCGCTCTTCCAGGAGCAGGCGATGCGGATCGCCATCGTCGGCGCCGGCTTCGACCCGTCCGAGGCCGACCGCCTGCGCCGCGCCCTCGCCACCTTCCGCAAGTCCGGCACGATCCACACCTTCCGCGAGCGCTTCGTCGCCGGGATGCTGGCGAACGGCTACGACCACGACTTCGCCGAGCGCTGCTTCTCCCAGATCGAGGGCTTCGGCGAATACGGCTTCCCCGAGAGCCACGCGGCGAGCTTCGCGCTCCTCGTCTACGCCTCCGCCTGGCTGAAGCGCCACCACCCCGCCGCCTTCGCCTGCGCCCTCCTCAACGCCCAGCCGATGGGCTTCTACGCCCCCGCCCAGATCGTGCGCGACGCCCGCGCCCACGGGGTGGAGGTCCGCCCGGTCTGCGTCAACGCCAGCTACTGGGACGCCACGCTGGAGCCCTGCCCGGACTCGACCTCGGGCTTCGCGCTGCGCCTCGGCTTCCGCCAGATCAAGGCGATGGGGGAGGAGGACGGCCGCTGGATCGCCGCCGCGCGCGGCAACGGCTACGCGGCGGTGGAGGACCTCATGCGCAAGGCGGGTCTCGGCCCGAAGCCGATCCGCGTGCTGGCGGAGGCCGACGCCTTCGCCGGCCTCGGCCTCCCGCGCCGCGAGGCGCTCTGGGAGGCGAAGGCGATCGCCGGCGACGCGCCCCTCCCCCTCTTCGCCGGCACGCTCGAGGGCGAGGGGATCGCGGAGCCGCGGGTCACGCTCCCCGAGCCGACGGAGGGCGAGGCGGTGGTGGAGGACTACGTCGCGCTCCGCCTCTCGCTCCGCGCCCACCCCCTCGCGCTGCTGCGGGACCGGCTCACCCCGCCGGGGGCGTGACGCCCTCCTGCCGCTCCCAGGGCAGCCCGCCGGCATAGGTGCGGTAATGGACCCCGACGAGGTGCCCCGCGTCTACCGGCAGCATCACGCCGGTGATCGCGGCGGCCTCGTCCGAGAGCAGGAACCACGCCGCGTTGGCGATGTGTTCCGGCTCGATCAACATGTCGAGCGCCTCGGTCGCCTTGATCGCCTCGGGGTCGCGATGGCCGGACTCGATGCGCGAGAGGATCGCCGGCGTCATCGTGTAGCCCGGCGCGACGCCGTTGACGCGCACGCCGCGCCGCCCGCACTCGGCCGCCATCAGCTCCGTCAGCCCCTTTATCGCGACCTTGGAGGGGTTGTAGGCGGGCAGCGGCAGAGGCGCGAAGCTGTTGATCGAGCCGACCGTGACGACGGCGCCGCCGCCGCGGGACTCCATCGCCGGGACGAAGGCGCGGAGGGTGCGGACGGTGCCGTGATAGTTCACCTCCCAGACGCGGTCGTGCTCCTCGACATCCATGTCGAGGAGGCGCGAGGGATTGTTGATCAGCCCCGCCGCCGTCACCAGCGCCGCGACCGGGCCGAGCTCGCCCTCGACCCGCGCCGCGATCCCGCGAAGCGCGTCGAAGTCGCTGACGTCGCAGGGAAAGGCCGCGCCGCCGATCTCCTTCGCAACCCGCTCGGCCCCCTCGGCGTCGCGGTCCAGAACCGCCACCCGGAACCCCTCCGCCGCCAGCCGTCTCGCGCAGGCCTCGCCGATTCCGCTCGCGCCGCCCGTCACCACCGCCACATCCGCCATGTCGTCCCTCCCATCGTTTCGCGACAACCTGCACCGGGCGCGGGGCGGGGACCAGAGGCTTGGCCGACTCGGCGATGTTCGGGTATCGTTCTCGCCATGAGACGCGCCGAGTCCTGGCCTCGCCCCCCCGCCTGCCTGCCCGCCGGGCGGCTCGACGAGCCGCCGGAGAAGGCGCGCGTCGCGGTGGCCGGGCTGGTGGTGGTGCGCCAGCGACCGGGCTCGGCCAAGGGGGTGATCTTCGTGACGCTCGAGGACGAGACCGGCGTCGCCAACGTCGTCGTCTGGCAGAAGGTCTACGAGCGCTTCCGGCGGGAGATCATCGCCGGCCGCCTGCTCCGCGTCACCGGCCGGCTGCAGCGCGACGGGCGGGTGGTGCATGTGGTGGCCGAGCGGGTCGAGGACCTCTCGGCGATGCTGGACGACCTCGCCCGCGGCGCGGCGCGGCGGATCGATCCCGTCGGCCCGACGGACGAGGTGCGCCGGCCGGTCGATCCCGCGCGCCCCGGCGGTCGGCGCCCGGCGCGGGGCGCGGTGGCGCAGCACCCGCGCACGCAGGCGCGGCGGCTGTTCCCCGGCGAGGGCTGATCCTGCGCACACGGCGCGGCCGAAGGAGACGGCCCGAGGGGGAGAGCGACCGGGGCGCTCCGCCGGCCGGACCGGGCGCCGCGCGCAAGCTCCGGATCGGCGCCGCGTCCGGCGCTCGCGGAACGGCCGGGCCGGGCGACGATCGGCCCCGCGGGGCCGATCGCGCGGGCCGAGGGGGGTCGATCCCCCCGAAGGCCCGCACGCCCGCCAAGAGGCGCGTCGCCGGCGCGGAGCGCGAACGGCCCGCCCCGGCGGGAACCGGGACGGGCCGTGGGCGTCATGACGCCGTCGCGCTTCGGGCGAGGGCCGACGGCCCCGCCCCCGGGCCGGTCAGTCCTCGACGGAGACGGCGACGAAGCGGAGGTCGCCGTCGCTGCGGACCAGCAGCAGGATCGACTTGCGGCCGTTCTCTCGCGCGCGCTCGATCTTCTCGAGCACCGCCTCGGGGTCGCTCACCGTCTCCTGCGCGACCTTCTCGATCACGTCGCCGGGGCGCAGGCCCTTGGTCGCGGCGGAGCTCTGCGGGTCCACCCCCTCGATCAGCACGCCCTCGACCGACTCGTCGAGGCCGAGCGCCTGGCGCTTCGCCGGCGTCAGCGCCGAGAGGCTCATGCCGAGCACCTCCGACCCGCCGGCCTCCGACTCGGTCTCCACCGAGGCGTCGATCACCGGCTCGGCCTCCTCGAGGCGGCCGAGTTCCACCGTCAGGGTCTCGACGTCGCCCTGGCGCAGCACCTCGACCGGGACGGCCTTGCCGACCTTGGTCTCGGCGACCATGCGAGGCAGGTCGCGCATCGTCTCGACCTCGCGGCCGTCGAAGCGCAGGATCAGGTCGCCGACCTCGAGCCCGGCGTCGGCGGCCGGGCCGTCCTCGACCACGCCGGCCACCAGCGCGCCCGCGGGCTCGTCGAGGCCCAGGCTCTCGGCGATCTCGGGCGTCACCTCCTGGATCTGCACGCCGAGCCAGCCGCGACGCGTCTCGCCGAATTCGCGGAGCTGGTCGATCACGCTCTCGGCGATGGCGGCGGGCACGGCGAAGCCGATGCCGATGGAACCGCCGGTGGGCGAGATGATCGCCGTGTTCACGCCGACCACGTCACCGTCCATGTTGAACAGCGGCCCGCCGGAGTTGCCGCGGTTGATGGCGGCGTCGGTCTGCAGGAAGTCGTCGTAGGGACCGGCGTTGATGTCGCGGTTGCGCGCCGAGATGATGCCGGCCGAGACCGAGCCGCCGAGGCCGAAGGGGTTGCCGATGGCCAGCACCCAGTCGCCGACGCGCGCGGCGTCGGAGTCGCCGAAGCTGACGAAGGGCAGTTCGCCCTCGGGCTCGATCTTCAGCAGCGCGATGTCGGTCTTGGGGTCGGTGCCGATCAGCTCGGCCTCGAGCGAGGTGCCGTCGGCGAAGTTCGCCTTGATCTCGTCGGCGCCGTCGATGACGTGGTTGTTGGTCACGAGATAGCCGTCGGCCGAGATCACGAAGCCCGAGCCGAGCGAGGAGCGCGGGCGCGCCGGGCCGCGGGGGCCGCCGCCCTCGTCGTCGAAGAGATCCGGGAACAGGTCGCGGAACGGGGAGTTCGGCGGCAGCTGCGGACCGCGCGGGCGGTCCGGCGCGGTCACCGTCGAGGTGGTGGAGATGTTGACCACCGCGGGGCTCAGCCGATCGGCGAGATCGGCGAAGCTCATCGGCGCGCCCGCGGGCTGCGCGAGGGTCGGGGCCGGCGCGGCCGCGAAGGCCGCGAGGCAGGCCGCGGCGGCCAGCGCGAGCGCGGGGGGCGTGCGGGAGAGCGCGGGACGAAGCGTCATCGGGGTGGGTCCTCCTTGGATCCGTCGTCCGGGTGGACCCCGGGGAGGGGGACCGGCGTCGCGCCGATCCCGCCCTCCGGTCGGGGCCCGCTGCGGGAGAGATAGGGCGTGCGGGCCCGTCGCGAAACCGGGCGCCCGGGGGGCGCCCCGCTCGCGCGCCGGTCACGCTTGCGTCAGCGCCCCGCCCGGGGCGCGCGGCGGCTCATCGCGTCAGCGCGATCAGCGCCACGCCGATCGCCGCCGCGGCGAGGCCGAAGTAGCGCAGCCGCTCGGGTCCGATCTCGTCCATCGTCTCGAGCAGCTTGCGCATGCGGTCGGGGGCCAGGGCGAGGAGGAACCCCTCCACCGCCAGCACGGCCCCCGCGGCGAAGAGCAGGTCGCTCACGCCGGCCTCCGCCTCATTCGTCCGGCGTGTTCACGCCGGAGCCGTTGGTGAGATACTCGAAGAACTCGCTCTCGGGCGTGATGACCAGGGTCGAGTTCTCCGACCTCATCGATTCCTCGTAGGCCCGCAGCGAGCGGTAGAAGGCGAAGAACTCCTCGTCCCGCCCGAAGGCCTCGGCGAAGACGCGGTTGCGCTCGGCGTCGGCGCCGCCTCGGATGATCTCCGCCTCGCGCTGCGATTCCGAGACCAGCTCGATCGCCTGGCGGTCGGCGTTGGCGCGGATGCGCTGCGCCGCCTCCTCGCCGCGGGCGCGCTCGTCGGCGGCCTCGCGCTCACGCTCGGCCTGCATGCGCTGGTAGGTGGCCTGCAGGTTCTGCTGCGGCAGGTCGGCGCGGCGGATGCGCACGTCGACCATGTCGACGCCGAGATCCCGGGCCTCCTCGCGGGCGGAGTCGCGGATGTCGGTCATCAGCTGCGTGCGGCTCTCGGAGAGGATGTCGTCCGAGGTCACCTCGCCGAGCACGGCGCGGAGCGAGGCGTTGAGGATCGACTGCAGGCGCGGGATCGCCGCCGCCTCGTTGCTGACCGCCTGGCGGAAGGTCCGCGGCTCCACGATGCGCCAGCGCGCGAAGGCGTCCATGACGAGGCGACGGTCGTCGAGGGGCGTGACCTCGAGCTCGTTGGTCTCGAGCGGGAGGATGCGCTTCTCGTAGTAGACCACGCTCTGGATCACCGGGATCTTGAAGTAGAGGCCGGGCTCCCGATAGCCGTCCTCCTTGCCGACGATCTGACCGAACTGGAGTTTCAGGGCCTGCTGGCGCTCGTCCACGATGAAGATCGACTGCACCAGGACGAAGAGGACGACGGCGATCCCGGCGAGGATGATGGGGATGCGCTTCAGATTGGTCATGGCTCAGTTGCCTCCCTGGCGGCGCAGCTCGTTCAGCGGAAGATAGGGCACGACGCCCTGCCCGCCGGCGCCGCCGGACGAGATGTTCTCGTCGATGATGATCTTGTCGACGCCGCCGAGGACGCGCTCCATCGTCTCGAGATAGAGGCGCTTGCGGGTGACGGCCGGCGCGTTGACGTATTCGTCGTAGATCGAGATGAAGCGCGCGGCCTCGCCCTCGGCCTCGTTGACGATGCGGGCGGAGTAGGCCTCGGCCTCCTGCACCAGCTGGGCGCTTTCGCCGCGCGCCTCGGCGAGACGGCGGTTGGCGAAGGCTTCCGCCTGGTTCTCGAGACGGACGCGGTCCTGCGCGGCGGCCTGCACGTCGCGGAAGGCGTCGATCACCTCCTCGGGCGGATCGGCCTTGTCGAAGTTGACGCGGATCACGTTCACGCCGGCCTCGTAGCCGACGAGCGTCTGCTGGATCAGGTCGCGCACCTGCTGGCTGACGAGGGCGCGGTCCCGGTTGAGCAGCGGTCCGAGCTGCGAGCGGCCGATGACCTCGCGCATGGCGGCCTCGGAGACGGCGCGGATGGTGGCGTCGGGCTCGGCGATGTTGAACAGGAACCGCGCCGGATCCGAGATGTTCCACACCACCTGGTAGTCGACGTCGATGATGTTCTCGTCGCCGGTCAGGATCAGGCCCGCGTCGGTGCGCCGGCCGGAACTGAAGCCGGTGCGCCCCTCGCCGATGTCGATGACGTTCTCGCGCGTGACCGGCAGGGTCTCGTGCGTCTGGATCGGCCACCAGGCGATGTTGAGGCCCGGCTCGCCGATCGAGGAGAACTCGCCGAAGGTCAGCTCGACCGAGCGCTCCTCGGGCGCGACGGTGTAGACCGACGCCGCGAGCCAGGCGACCACCACGCCGATGCCGAGGATCGCCCAGCCGCCGCGACCGAAGCCTTCCGGCAGGCCGGAGCCGCCGCGCCCGCCGCCGCCGCCCCCGCCGAAGATCACCTTGAGCCGGTCGCGGCCCTGGCGAAGGAGTTCGTCGATGTCCGGACCCTGGCCCCCGCCGGGGCCGCCGGGACCGCCGCCGCCGCCCCAGGGGCCACGGCCGTCGCCGCCCCCGCCGGAGCCGGAGCCTTTACGTCCGCCGCCCCAAGGGCCGCCCGAGTCGTTGTTGAAGGGCATCTGGTCTCGCTCTCCGTCCTCGCCCCGGCGCCGCCGCCCCTCCCCCTTCGGTGGGGGTCCGGGGGCCGCGGCCGGGCCTGCCTGTCTCCGGTATGCCGCCGCACACTTGGGCGTGCCGCGGCGCCGATCAACCCTCGCGCCGGCCTACGCGACCGGATCGCGCATGGTCACGAGTTCCTCCGCCGCCGTGGGATGCACCGCGACGGTGCGGTCGAAGTCCTCCTTGGT
>DATFKM010000308.1:0-5007 GCA_035268645.1 Paracoccaceae bacterium
CCCGCGCCGCGAAACCGATCGCCCGGCGCGGCCGCCACCGCCGCCGTCTCTGCCAAACATCAAGCGTCGCGGACTGTCTCCATCGGCTCGCGGGTCCGAAACCGCAGCCGAAGGAGACCGCCCGACGCCCATGCGCCCCGCCGCCCTCGCTCTCGTCGCCGCCCCCCGGCCCACGCGCCCGAACCGGCGAATGCGCTCATGGTCACCCTCGTCGCCACCGGCACGAGCAGCTCGTCCGGCAACCCCGCCTCCACGGCCGGCGAGGCCGAGAGTCCCACGCCGAACCAGGACGGCGCGGCGCCGGACAGCGACGCTTCGGCCTCGTCAGGGCGCCGCGTCACGGCGACCCTCTCCGCCACCGACGCGTTCGGCGCCTTCACCTTCGCCGCGGCTCGGTTCGGCGTGAACGACGGCGTCGGGTCCTGGAGCGACGACGGGGTCCGCCGGTTCTCCCGGTCGCCGGCCGAGGCGTCGCCGTCCGCCTTCACCGGGCCCGGCTTCGGTCGTCGCCATTCGGCCCCGACGGCCTTCCGTCCTCCGACGCCCTGTCGGCCTCGGACCTGTCCTTCGCCGTTCCGGACGGCTTGAGTCTCTTCCGCGTCGCCGGCCCCGGCCCCGGCGCCGTCGGCGCCGCCTTCGACACGCTCTCGATCGGTCCGACCCCCGCCGGCCCGACGGTCGCGGCGCCGGCCGCCGCGCCCCTGCCGCTCGACGCGCTCGCGGGTCTCGCCGCCCTGCGCCGCTCGGCTCGCAACCGCCGCCGCGGGTCCGCTCCGCTTGAAGACCCGTCGAGTCCGGTTTACGTCTGGCCCGTCATCACGACGGAGCCGCCGCCCATGCCGATGGAATCGACCGAGATCGAGCGCCTGATCAAGGAGGCGTTCCCCTCCGCGACGGTGGAGATCCAGGATCTCGCCGGCGACGGCGACCACTACGCCGCGACCGTCGTGGCCGACGAGTTCCGCGGCATGAACCGCGTGCAGCAGCAGCGCGCCGTCTACAAGGCCCTCGAAGGGCGCATGGGCGGAGAGCTGCACGCCCTCGCGCTCACCACCCGCGCGCCCGACTGAGAACACCCGACCGACGCCGATCGGCCGGCCCCGGACCGGCCGCCGCCCGCCGCATCCCGCCGAAAGGACGCATCCCATGGCCGAGACGCAGAACCCCGCCTTCGCCGCCATCGAGGCGGACATCAACGACAACGACGTCGTGCTCTTCATGAAGGGCACCAAGTCCATGCCCCAGTGCGGCTTCTCCAGCCGCGTCGCGGGCGTGCTCAATTACATGGGCGTCGAGTTCAAGGACGTGAACGTGCTGGCCGACGAGGACCTCCGCCAAGGCGTCAAGGACTTCTCGGACTGGCCGACGATCCCGCAGCTCTACGTCAAGGGCGAGTTCGTGGGCGGCTGCGACATCATCACCGAGATGACGCTCTCCGGCGAGCTCGACAAGCTGCTCGAGACCAACGGCGTGAGCTTCTCCAAGGAAGCGGCCGAGAAGATCCGCGAGCACAACGGCTGATCTCCAGCCCCCGCCCCCGCCACGCCCGCCGCCCGACAAGGCGACGGGCGCAGGCTGGCGGGTGGGCCGGCGCCGCCGCAGGCGGCGCTCGGGGCGCCCGACGGCCCGCCCGGCTCAGACCTCGGCCCAGCCTCCGGTGACGTTGAGGCAGGCGCCCGACACGAAGCTGGCGCGGCCCGAGATCAGGAACTCCGCCGCCTCGCCCAGCTCCTCGGGCGTGCCGAGGCGCCTCAGCGCCGTCTCCGCGGCCACCGCCTCGTTCACCGCGGCCCCGCTTTCGCGCACCATGTCGCTCTCGATCCGTCCGGGCGCGATCGCGTTGATCCGGATCCCATGCTCGCCGAGGTCGTAGGCCGCCGCCCTCACGAAGCCGAGCAGCGCCGACTTCGAGGCCGCGTAGTAGCTGGACACGAACGGGATCCCCACCTGCCCGGCGATCGAGCTCGTCACCAGCAGCGCCCCCTTCGCGCGGCGCGCGATCATCCGCCGCGCCACCTGCCGGCAGCCCTCCACCGCGCCGTCCACGTTCACGGCGAAGGTGCGCGCCCACTCCTCCTCGTCGCCCTCCACGGCGAAAGGCGCCTTGCGCCCGTTCCGGCGCGGAGAGATCCCGGCGTTCGCGATCAGCGCGTCGATCGGGCCGAGCTCGGCCTCGATCCGGTCCAGTCCCGGCCCCCAGGCCGAGCGCGACTGCACCGGCAGCGCCAGCCCCATCACCCGGCCTCCGTCGCCGCCGTCGGCCAGCGCCTCGGCCGCCCGCACCGCGCGCTCGGTCCCGCTGCCGGCGACCGCCACGTCCCAGCCGCGCGCCAGGCACACCTTGGCGCAGCCGAAGCCGATGCCCCGCGTCGCCCCGGTGATCAGCACCACCGCCATGATCGTCCCCCCTCTCTTCGCTCAGCCGCTGTTGCGGAAATCGTTGACGTCGTCCCCCCCGCGCCGATCGCTGCGCCGCCCGAACAGCGCCCAGAGCACGATCCAGGCGACCAGCGAGGCCGCGATCCAGCCGCTCGCCAGCATCAGCGTCGGCTCGGGCAGCGACCGGACCCAGGGCTCGGCGAAGAACAGCGCCCCCGCCACGGCCCCCGCCCCGATCCCGAAGCCCAGCAGGAAGAACCCCGCCGCCAGCGCCTCCGCCGCCACCAGCAGCAGCGCCGCGGCGAGCCAGACCAGCGGGTCCCAGAGCAGCCCGCTCACGTCTTGTCTCCGTCCTGAAGGATCGCCGCCGCCCGCGTGAAGCCGTCCGTGGCGTCGCCCGGCAGCACGATCAGCTTGGCGTTCTGGCTCTCGGCCAGCTTGCGGAACGCCTCGATCTGCAGTTCGGCGATCTGGAAGCGCGCCGCGTCGAGCCCGCCGGCCGCGATCGCCTCCGTGATCGCGCGGTTCGAATAGGCCGTCGCGTCGGCCGTCACCCGCAGCCCCTCGGCCTCGCGCTGCTGCTGGAACAGCGCCGCCTCGGCGGCCAGCTCCACCGCGCGCTTGTCGCCCTCGGCCCGCGTGATCGTGGCGCGGCGGGAGCGCTCGGCCTGCAGCACCTCGGCCATCGCCCGCTGCGTCTCCGGCGTCAGCTGCACGTCGGTGATCTCGGAGCGCGAGATGACGATGCCGTAGTCGTCCGCCGCCTCGCCCAGCGCGAGCCGGATCGCCTCGTTCAGGCTCTCGCGGTCCTGCTGGACCTGATCGAGCTCGACCTTGCCGATCTCCGCGCGCACGAGGCTCTTCACCAGACCGATCACGAGGTTGCGCACGTCGTCGACGCGGAACACCGCGAGCTCCGGCTTCACGATGCGGAACACCGTCAGCAGCTCGAGCGAGAACACCACGTTGTCCCGGCTCACCACGTCGAGCCGGACGTCCGAGATCACCTGGTCCGCCACGCTGATCCGCGCATGCACCACGTCGAGATACGGCACGATCAGGTTGACGCCCGGCTTCAGCACCCGGCTGAACCGCCCGAGGCGCTTGACCACGTGCTCCTCCGACTGCGGCACGATGCGCACGCCGAGCAGGATGGTGACGAACAGGAAGACCGCGAGCGCGATCAACAGGATCTGACCGCCGGTCAGGTAGTCGAGCGGATCGAACTCCACGGCGTTACGCTCCTCGGTTCATCCTACGGACATCGCGCGAAGACTAACCGCCCGGCGCCGGCGCCGCCAGCGCCAGTGCGCGGACGCGCGCGGCGGCCGCGGGGGCGCCGAAACGAAGGGCTCCCGCCGCCGCCGCCGTCGCCATTGGCTCTCCGCACGGCGTGACGAAACGGAAGGCGAGCCCGTGACCCAAGCGCCGGACGCGAACGGTCCACCCGAGGACGTCGGCGGCGGCTCCGGCGGTGTCGCCGTGGCGCCTGCGAGGCGCCGCCGAGCCTGCGCGCCGCGGTGACCGAGCTGCCCTTCGTCGCGCGGATCAGGCATGATTTCGTGGCCGAGGCCGGCCTCGCCGACCGCATCGCGGTCGACCCCGGCGACCTGACGCAGGGCCCGCCCGGCATCCCCCTCGACGCGGCGATGCCCCGCCACCTCCCGCAGGCCGCAGAGCCCGAGGCCGCTGCGGCGATCCTGCGCCATGTCGGCGCCGCCATGCGCGCCGGCGCGCCGATCCAAGTCCTCGGCCGGATCCTGAACGACGACCGCCTCTCGACGCGGCAGGCGGTGACTTCGTCGTCGTCTCCTCAACCTCCGCCAGGCCGGCGCGGCCTGCCCCGTCTCCGACCGCGCCGCCTGGCTGGAGGCCGCCGACATCGTCCACGGCCCCGCCCCGCCCGGCACGTCGATGATCTCCGCCCCGCAAGGCCCGACCCGACCACGACGGCGCAGCTTGCCGCGCGGGCCGCGGGAGCCAGGGGCCCGTGGCGCCCGGCTTCCCTTCTCACCCCTCGAAACCGGACGGGCGCCCCCGGTCGCCGCCAGCGCCCCGGCGCGCTCGCGCAGGTCGCCCGCGCCCCGGACAACCCCGCGTCAAGCTTTTCCCGGTCTCATGCGCGCCCGCGCGACTCGCCGCCTCCCTTTCCGCCGAAGGCCGTCATGCCTCCCTCCGCCCCGGGCTGTCCCGTTTCGGCGCACTCCCCGTCGCGGGCGTCGGCACAGGTTGCGCACGAAATCCCGACGCGCGCCGCACGAAAGGCGGACGGCGGGTGCACGGACGCCGCACGAAAGGCCGACAGGCGGCCGACCGGGGGCCGACGACTGACATGCCAAAGGCCGACGACGTCGGTACGAACGGCCGACGTTTGCTGCACGGATGCGGCGCCGCTCAGCGCCTCTCGATCAGGGCGTCGAGCCCCAGGCACGCCGCCGGCGCCCCACCGGGGAACACCCGCATCGGGTTCACCTCGACGCTCTCCACCTCGTCCTCCGACGCCGCGAACACCGACAGCGCCGAAACCGCCGCCGCCGCCGCCGCGACGTCGCAGGGCTCCGCCCCTCGTGCCCCCTCCAGCAGCGCGAAACCCTTGAGTTCCCGCAGCATCTCCTCCGCCGCGACGAC
>DATFKM010000309.1:0-2508 GCA_035268645.1 Paracoccaceae bacterium
TGGGCCGACGGCACGGCGACCGGTCCCGAGAGCCTGCTCGGCAACACCGTCACGCCGGATCGGGACCGCGCGGTCTTCGACTTCCGGACCTACGCGGTCGTCTCTCCGGCCCCCGACGCCACGGCGCCGCCGCCGGCCGGCGCGCCGCCGCTTCCGGCCGCGCTCGGCGCCCTCGCCCTCCGCGCTCGCCGGCGCGGTCGAAACGCTCCCCGCCGCGCCCCGGAGCCTCCCGCGCGGCGGGGACTCGCGTCCCGCCGCGCCATCGCCTAAACCTCGGCGCGGAAACGCCCGTCAGCGCGCGCAGGGAGGCGACGATGACCACCGAACTCACCCACTGGATCGACGGAAAGCACGTCAAGGGCACGTCCGGCCGCTTCGCGGACGTCTACAACCCCGCCACGGGCGAGGTTCAGTCCAAGTGCCCCCTCGCCTCGGCCGCCGAGGTCGACGCCGCCGTGGCGAGCGCCGCGAAGGCCCAGCCCGCCTGGGGCGCCACCAACCCGCAGCGCCGCGCCCGCGTCCTGATGAAGTTCGTGAGCCTCCTGAACCGCGACATGGACAAGCTGGCCGAGGCGCTGTCGAAGGAGCACGGCAAGACCGTCCCCGACGCCAAGGGCGACGTGATCCGCGGGCTCGAGGTCGCCGAGTTCTGCATCGGCGCACCGCACCTCCTGAAGGGCGAATATACCGAGAGCGCCGGCCCCGGCATCGACATGTACTCGATGCGCCAGCCCGTCGGCGTCGCGGCCGGCATCACCCCGTTCAACTTCCCCGCCATGATCCCGATGTGGAAGTTCTGCCCGGCCATCGCCGCCGGCAACGCCTTCATCCTCAAGCCGTCCGAGCGCGACCCCTCCGTGCCCCTGATGCTGGCCGAACTGATGCAGGAGGCCGGGCTCCCCGACGGCATCCTGCAGGTGGTGAACGGCGACAAGGAGGCGGTGGACGCCATCCTCGACCACGAGACGATCGCCGCCGTCGGCTTCGTCGGCTCGACGCCGATCGCCCACTACGTCTATTCGCGCGGCACCGCCGCGGGAAAGCGCGTGCAGTGCTTCGGCGGCGCCAAGAACCACATGATCATCATGCCGGACGCCGACATGGACCAGGCGGTCGACGCCCTCGTCGGCGCCGGCTACGGCGCGGCGGGCGAGCGCTGCATGGCCGTCTCCGTCGCCGTTCCCGTGGGCGAGGCCACCGCCGACAAGCTGATCGAGAAGCTCGCCCCCCGGGTCGAGGCGCTGAAGATCGCCCCCTACTCCGCCGGAGCCGACGTCGACTTCGGCCCCCTCGTGACGCGCGCCGCCCAGAAGCGCGTCCTCGGCCTCGTCGACCGCGGCGTCGAGGAAGGCGCGAAGCTCGTGGTCGACGGCCGCGGCTTCCGGATGCAGGGCTACGAGGACGGCTTCTTCGTCGGCGCCTGCCTCTTCGACGACGTCACGAAGGACATGGACATCTACAAGGAGGAGATCTTCGGCCCGGTCCTCTCCACCGTCCGCGCCGGCAGCTACGAGGAGGCCCTCGGCCTCGCGATGGACAACGAATACGGCAACGGCGCCGCGATCTTCACCCGCGACGGCGACGCCGCGCGGGACTTCGTGAACCGCGTGAACATCGGCATGGTCGGCGTCAACGTGCCGATCCCGGTGCCGCTCGCCTACCACACCTTCGGCGGCTGGAAGAAGTCGGGCTTCGGCGACCTCAACCAGCACGGCCCGGACGCCTTCCGCTTCTACACCCGCACCAAGACGGTCACCGCGCGCTGGCCGTCGGGCGTCAAGGAAGGCGCCGAGTTCTCGATCCCGCTGATGCAGTGACGCCCCTCGGCGCGCGCCTTCTCCCGGGGACGCGCGCCGCTCGGGGAGCCTTGCGGCCCCCGCTCGCGACGCGCCGGGCCGCGTTCCGCGGCCCGAAAGGCGCCCGGATCCGCCGTTGCGCCCATTTCGACGCTCAGGAGTCCCGAGAGATGGATTTCGCCCTTTCCGAGGAACAGCAGGCGCTCTTCGACATGGCACGCGACTTCGGGGCCGAGAGGATCGCCCCGAACGCCGCCGCCTGGGAGCGCGAGGGCACGATTCCGCGGGAGATCCTGACCGAGGCCGGCGCCCTCGGCCTCGGCGCGATCTACGTCTCCGAGGAGTCGGGCGGCGCCGGCCTCTCCCGCCTCGACGCCGCCTTGGTGTTCGAGGCGCTGAGCATGGCCTGCCCCTCGGTCGCGTCCTTCATCTCGATCCACAACATGTGCGCCAAGATGATCGACGCCTACGCTTCGGACGCGTTCAAGGCGAAGTGGATGCCGAAGCTCGTCACCATGGAGACGGTGGCGAGCTACTGCCTGACCGAACCCGGCTCGGGCTCCGACGCCGCCGCGCTCCGCACCAAGGCGGTCCGCTCGAACGAGGGGTGGGAGGTCTCCGGCACGAAGGCGTTCATCTCCGGCGGCGGCTACTCCGACGTCTATCTCGTGATGTGCCGCACCGGCGAGGAAGGCCCCCGCGGCATCTCCTG